>NZ_JARAUO010000008.1:0-175438 GCF_033792105.1 Streptomyces sp. WI03-4A | reverse complement strand
ACCGCTTCGGCCGCCCTGAATAGCCCACGGACCCTGCACCACCATGCCGCTGGGCCCGCCCCGACCGCGCCATCTCCGCACCACACGCCGCTGGGCCCGTCCCGACTGCGCCATCTCCGCACCACACGCCGCTGGGCCCGCCCCGACTGCGCCATCTCCGCACCACACGCCGCTGGGCCCGCCCCGACCGCGCCATCTCCGCACCACACGCCGCTGGGCCCGCCCCGACCGCGCCATCTCCGCACCACACGCCGCTGGGCCCGCCGCCGACCGCGCCACTGCGCCACTCCCGCCCGCGGTCGGACGACGTCCTCCGGTGGTTTGCCCGTCCGCGGTGGCCGGGCGATGTCCTCCTCCTGCCCTGGTGGCGGGGCGCATGACAAAATGGCGGGGGGAGGAAAAGGCCGGATCCCAGGGCACGCCTGCGAAGGGACGCGCCGATGGCGAAGACCCCCAGCGCGGGGAAGCCGCAGCCCGCAGGCGTCCCGTCCGCCCCCGGCAACCCGCCCCCGCACAGCCGGCCGCCCTGCTCCGGCCTCCACCCACCACATCCGTGCCGGGCGCACCGACCCGCCGCTGCCACTGCCACTGTCGCTTCCACTGCCGCTGTCGCTGCTGCGGCTGCTGCTTGCCCGCCGCCCCGCTGCCTCACCGGCCGGCCCGCCCCTCCACCCCCGGCACTGCGGCCGCGGCGACGGCCGCCCCGGCGCCCGGGGGCCGGGGCCGGGCCGTCCCGCCGGGTTCACGCCCCCGGCCGTGGGGCACTCCCGGAAGACCCCCTGGAGGAACCATGTGCCGTCTTTTCGGTCTCAGCAGCGCCCCGCTGCGCACCCACGCCACGTTCTGGCTGCTGGACGCCCCCGACAGCCTGAGCCGGCAGAGCCACCGCGATCCCGACGGCACCGGTCTCGGTGACTTCGCCGCCGACGGCACCCCGCACGTCGACAAGGCCCCCATCGCCGCCTTCCGTGACCGGGCGTTCGCCGAGGAGGCCCGCCAGGAGCAGTCGCAGACGTTCATCGCCCACCTGCGTTTCGCCTCCACCGGTGGTCTGGAGATGCGCAACACCCACCCCTTCGAGCAGGAGGGGCGGCTCTTCGCGCACAACGGGGTCATCGAGGGCCTGGACCAACTCGACGACCACCTGGGCGAGGACCGGTCCCTGGTCCAGGGGGACACCGACTCCGAGCGGTTCTTCGCCCTGATCACCCGCGAGACGCGACGGCACGACGGCGACGTCGGCGCGGGCATCCGCCAGGCCGCCGGCTGGATCGCCGCGCACCTGCCCGTCTACGCCCTGAACCTGATCCTCATCACCCCCGACGAGCTGTGGGCGCTGCGCTACCCCGGCACCCACGAGCTGCACGTCCTGGAGCGGCGGGCCGGGGGAGAGCACGGCAGCCGGCACCTGGACCACAGCGGCAGCCACGGCCGCATGCGCGTGCACTCCTCCCACCTGGCCGACCACCCCGCCGTGGTCGTCGCCAGCGAACGCCTGGACGACAACCCCCACTGGCGCCCGATGGAACCCGGCGAACTCCTCCACGTCGACCCCGCCCTGAACCTCACCCGCCAGATCGTCCTGCCCGGCCCCCCGGCCCACCAGCTCACCCTCGCCGACCTGCACCCCGACGCGGCCGCCTCCCAGAAAGCCGCCTAGAACCTGTCCGGGCGATCGGGGAGGGGAGGGGGGAGGGAGGCGACGGCGCCGCACGCCCCGCCCACGCCTCACCCCCGCCGGACGCCCCCCGGAGAGGTAAGGGGCGCCCGCGCCGAGCCGAGCCGCGCTGGGACGGCCGCGCCGGGACGGAGCCGGGCCGTCCCGGGATCAGGAACCCACGATGCGGCGCACGTTGTCGACCGAACCGCAGCCGGCCTTCAGCTGCCGCTCGCGCTCCTCCCAGAACGCCGCGCCCAGTTCCTCGCGCCGCTCCATCGCCACGTTCTCCCGCGCGCCGTTGAGGATGGTGCGTTCCTCCTCGTCGGCGTGGTGGGTGACGGCCTCCACCAGTTCCTCCAGCTTGGAGTCCCACTCCTCGGATCCGACCTCGTCCACCTCGAGCAGGTCCAGCAGGGCCTGGTTGCCCTCGTCGTGCTCGTGCTCGCCGTGCTCGACCTCGTCGTCGTCGATGTTCTTGTACCGCTTCAGGGCGGGATAGACCTTGGCCTCCTCGGCCTGCGCGTGCGCGATCAGCAGGTCCGCGAACTCCTTCAGCGCACCGGCCCGGTCGGCCTCGACACTGCGCATCAGGCGGAACAGGTCCTCCATCCGCCGGTGGTCCTGGAGGATGAGCTCGACGACGTCCTTGGTTTCGGCCATGACGGGGCACCACTTTCGTGCGAACGAATTGAGAGCCCCTACCGGCTACCCGCACCGCCCGCGTTGATGACCCCTGCTCACCGGACACCGGTGAGCAGGGAAGTTTCCCCGTCGGCGAACGTCCGCGAACGGCTGCCGGAGCGGTCGGGCGGGGGAAGCGGGAAAACGGTGCCGTACACGGCACAGGCCGCTCCCGGCCGCTCCTGCTCGCCCCTCGCCGCTGCCGAGGGGTGGCGGACTTCGCTGCTGCGCGGGGTCGGCGGGGTGGGCGGGGTGTCGTACCGGGTGCGGACGGCGGCGGTAGGGGCGAGATCTACCGGAGCGGTGCGCGGTTCGGGTGGTGGGAGACCGACTGTCCGCCCCCTGTGCGGTGACCGCTGCCGCGCAGGGCCCGCCCCTCCGGGAGGGGGCTATTCCGGGTGGGTCACGGCGTCCTTCTGCAGCTGCACCGCCGCGAGCAGGCTCAGCCCCGGCTCCGCCTGGCGCAGGGCCTTGACGGCCGCGACGGAGGCGATGTCCCCGGTGAAGCCGGCCGCGGCCAGCCGGTCGCGGACCCAGCGGGCACGCAGCTGGGTCTCGGTCGCGGCGGCGGTCGACTCCACCAGCGCGGCGGCACGCTCCAGCCCGGGGCGCTCCTGCGGCGAGGCGTCCGCCAGCGCCTGCCGCAACGCCGCCGCGATCACGTCCGCGTCCCGCAGCGCCGGCACGACGTCGCTCTTCCTGCCCCATCCCATGATTGCTGTCATGAAGATCAGCCTGACGGTCATGTCCGCGGTCCGCCAAGCGACTTGAGGAGCTTCAGAGGAGCGTCTTGCGCCGGGCGGAGCGCCGGCCCTTGCGGCACCGCAGCGCCGGCCCCTTCCAGAGCCGACCGGCCGGGGCGGACGGTGCTCGTGGCCGGGTGTGCGGGCGCCCGGCGCGGCAGGCGCGGGCCACAGGCCCGCAAAGGAGTGAGGCGCCGCTAGGCTGCGGCGGTGCGCACGGTCGAGCTCCTGTTGGACGAAACGGCGGAGCTGGCGGTCCGGCAGGCCTGGCGGCGGCTCGCGGACGCGGGCCTGCCCAGCCAGGCCCGTCACCGCTCACCGACCAACCGCCCGCACCTCACCCTGGCCGCCTGCCCGGAGCTGACCGCCCCGATCCGCTGGGAACTCGCCGAGGCGGCCGCCGCGCTGCCGCTGCCGGTGCACTTCACCGGCCTGGTCCGCTTCGAACGGCCCACCTCGGTCCTGGCCTGGGCGCTGGACCTCGACGCTACGCTGGCCGGCCTGCACCGCCGGGTGTGGGAGGCGGTGGCCTCCGACAGCCCGCCCGAGACCCTCAACCCCTTCCACCACCCCGCGCGCTGGAGCCCGCACATCACCCTCGGCCGCACCCGCCGGGCCGGCGCCTTCACCGCCCGGCGGATCCCCGAACTCCTCCCGGCCCCACCGCTGTCGGCCCACCTGGTCACCCTGCGCAGCTACGACACGGACACCGGCGCCCTGGAGACCCTCACGCCCCGCCCCTGACACCCCCCACCCCCCGGGGGGGCCCTGCGGCCTCTGCCGGCCGGTCACCGAGCCGGCCGGTCACAGACCGGTGCCCGCCTCCCGCGCCAACATCCAGCGGCCGAGTCAGGCCCGCCCGCGCCGGCACCGCGCACGTCCTGCTCCCGCCGCGTGCATCCACCGCGCATTTCACCGTACGGACCGCGTGCGGGCACCCCGCTGCCTGACCCGGCGCGCCGGGGGAGGCCCCGGGGGCTCGGCATCTGCCCTCCGGGGCCCGTCAGCCGCTGCTCAGGGCCTCGACCGCGTCCTCGACGCTGGGGTGGAACGTGAGGATCTGGTCGAGTCCCGTCATGCGGAAGAGCTGGCCGATGGCCGGGCTCGGTGCCGCCACACAGAAGGAGGAGCCGGTGGCCCGGGCGCGGTCGTGGGCCGTGATGATCGTGGTGATGCCGGTGGAGTCGCAGTAGTGCAGCCGGGACAGGTCCGCGACGATGCCGGCGTCGCCGGCGCCGGGGCTGCGCAGCAGGTCCTCCACGGCACGGCCGAGGCGGGCACCGGTGTGGTGGTCCAGCTCCCCGGCCAGGCGCAGGACCACGGGGCCGCCGGGGGAGGGGTGCGCGCTGATGGCCAGCGTGCCCTCTGTCTCGTTCACCAGGTCTCCTGTTGTCAGTCGGCCACGCCGGGCGAGGCAGTTCCTGCCCGACGGTCGTCGTACGCGGGGCAGCGTGCTTCTCAGCCCTCGCGCACGCCCGGCAGATGCGTCCCTTCCCCGCGGGTTTCCTTGCCCGCTGGGATTATCCGCCGCGGGCGCCGGAGTCTGCGGTGAAAGCAGGAACTCCCCTTGGAGGCCGTGCGTTCGAGGGCTTTGGAAGAATGCCGGACGGATGCCGGACGGAGCTGAGAAGCCGTCGTCCGCGCAGGGGCGGGACAGGTGCTGGTATCAGGTGGCGTTTCCGGGGGCAGGCAGGCATAGGCACGCGATGACGAGATATGCGTGTGCTGGTCAGGTGTCGGGGATGTCCACCGGGGTGGGCGGGGTACGAAGGGGACGGGTGTCTGGTGGAGCGTGCGGAGCAGCCGGGGCGCCGACCGCAGCCCGGGGAGGCGGCCGGTGAGGTGTTCGCCGCCGACCGGGAGGTGGGCCGGGACCTGGCCCGGGTGGACTGGGCGGCCACGCCGCTCGGCCCGCCGCGGCAGTGGCCGCAGAGCCTGCAGACGGCCGTCAGCATCCTGCTGTCCTCCCGCTTTCCCATGTGGATGGCCTGGGGCGAGGAGCTGACCTTCTTCTGCAACGCCGCCTACCGGCGCGACACCCTGGGCCGCAAGTACCCGTGGGCGCTGGGACGGCCCGCCAACGAGGTGTGGGCGGAGATCTGGGACGACATCGGCCCCCGCATCCAGGCCGTGCTGCGTACGGGCGAGGCCACCTGGGACGAGGGCCTGCTGCTGTTCCTGGAACGCTCCGGCTACAGCGAGGAGACGTACCACACCTTCTCCTACAGTCCGCTGCGCGACGACGACGGCCGGGTCGTCGGCATGCTGTGCGTGGTCAGCGAGGACACCGACCGGGTGATCGGCGAGCGGCGCATGGCCACGCTGCGCGACCTGGGCTCGGACCCGAGCGTGATCCGCACCGAGCAGGAGGTGCTGGCCTTCGCCGACCGGCAGCTGGCCCGCAACCGCAAGGACCTGCCCTTCACCCTGACCTACCTCTTCGACCAGGACACGGCCCGGCTGGCCGGGTCGACCGGTATCGACACCGGCCTCCCGGCCACGCCGGCCACCCTCCCGTACGACACCCCCGGCCCCCCCGACGCCGCCTCCACCGCCCCCGCCGCGCCCGACGCCGTCTCCACCGTCCCCGCCGCGCCCGACGCCGTCTCCACCGCCCCCGCCGCGCCCGACGCCGTCTCCACCATCCCCGCCGCGCCCGACGCCGCCTCCACCGCCCCCGCCGCTGCCGCGCCCGACGCCCACGACGCTCCCGCCACGCCCGATGCCGCCGGAGCTCTTGAGGCGGTGTGGCCCGCCGCGGCCCTGGCCGCGGGCGAGGCGGTGCTGGTGCCGCTGACGGGGGACGTCTTCGCCGGCCTGCCCACCGGTGACTGGCCCGAACCCCCCGTCCAGGCCCTCGTGGTCCCGCTCCTGCAGCAGGGCAGCGCGCCCTACGGTTTCTTCGTGGCGGCGCTCAACCGCTACCGCGTGCTGGACGAGGGCTACCGGGGCTTCGTCGAGCTGACCGCGGGGCACGTCGCCTCGGGCATCGGCAGCGCCCGCAGCTATGAGGCGCAGCAGCGGCGGGCGGAGGAGCTGGCCGAACTCGACCGGGCCAAGACCGCGTTCTTCTCCAACATCAGCCACGAGTTCCGTACCCCGCTGAGCCTGATCATGGGTCCGGCCGAGGAACTGCGCACCCGTCTGGCCGGTGCGGAGGAGCCCGTACGGCGCGAACTCGACGTCATCGTGCGCAACGGGCTGCGGCTGGGCAAGCTGGTCAACACGCTGCTGGACTTCTCCCGGATCGAGGCCGGCCGTATGCAGGCCTGCTTCGAGCCGGTCGACCTGGCCGCCGTCACCGCGGAGCTGGCCAGCGTCTTCCGCTCGGCGATGGACCGGGCCCACCTCGTGTTCGAGGTGGACTGCCCGCCTCTTCACGAACCGGTGTATGTCGATCGCGGCATGTGGGAGAAGGTGGTCCTCAACCTGCTGAGCAACGCGCTGAAGTTCACCTTCGACGGGTCGGTCCGTATCGCGGTGCGCCGGGCGGCCGGTCATGCGGTGGTCACCGTCGCCGACACCGGGATCGGTGTGCCCGAGGCGGAGATGGAGCGGCTGTTCGAGCGTTTCCACCGCATCGAGCACGCCCGCTCCCGCTCCAACGAGGGCAGCGGCATCGGGCTGGCCCTGGTGCGTGAACTCGTCGGCCTGCACGGCGGCACGATCAGCGCGGACAGCACCGAGGGCGAGGGCACCACCTTCACCCTCCACCTCGCCTTCGGCACCGCGCACCTGCCCGCCGCCTCCGTGGCGCCCGCCGGCCGCAGCACCACCGGCTCGGCCGGCGCCGACCCCTACGTCCAGGAGGCCCTGCGCTGGCTGCCGGGCGAGAGCGGCGAGGTCGGCACCGATGCGGGAGCCGCGGTGCCCCCCACGCCCGTGCCGGGGCCGGCGGGCACGGCCCGGGTGCTGGTGGCCGACGACAACGCCGACATGCGCGAGTACCTCACCCGCCTCCTGACCGGCGCCGGATACGAGGTCACCGCCGCCCGTGACGGCGTCGAAGCGCTCGACTTCGCCCGCCGCGAGATCCCCGACCTCGTCGTCAGCGACGTGATGATGCCCCGCCTGGACGGGCTGGCCCTGCTGTCCCGGCTGCGCGGCGACACCCGCACCGCCTCGGTGCCGGTGCTGCTGCTGTCGGCGCGGGCCGGGCAGGAGGCGTCGATCGAGGGACTGCAGGCGGGCGCCGACGACTACCTCGTCAAACCGTTCGCCGCCGCCGAACTGCTGGCCCGGGTGCGCGCCAACGTCCACCTCGCCCGCCTGCGCACCCACCACGCGCGCTGGCGCACCGCGCTCATCGACTCCCTGCAGGAGGCGTTCTTCGTCTGCGACGAGTCCGGCGCCGTCGTGGAGATCAACACCGCCTTCACCGACATCCTCGGCTACGGCCCCGACGACCTGCCCTACGCACCCGTCCAGCCCTGGTGGCCGGATGCCGCCACCGACCCCGTGGCCCACCAGCAGGTCGGCGACGCCTTCGCCGACCTGCTGCACAACGCCCAGGGCTCCTACACCGTCCCCGTCTCCCACCGCGACGGCCACCGGCTGTGGGTCACCGTCACCTACAACAAGGCCCGCGACCCCGACACCGGACGCCGGGTCACCGTCGGCACCTTCCGGGACGTCACCGCCGAGCACTACGCCGTCCAGCGCGATGCGGCCCTGGCCGCCCTGAGCACCTCCCTGTCCACGGCCGCCAGCCTGCCCGAAGCCCTCGCCGGCGCCCTTGACCGGCTCCAATCCCTCTGGCGCGCACGGGGCGTGGTGGCCGCCCTGTTCACCCGTGCCGACGTCCCCGTCCTCACCGCCACCGACCCGGGCCTGCGCTGGGAGGACCTGCCCGCCCGGCACCAGGAGCTGCTCACCGCCCTGCGCGGCCGGCCCGCCCTGACCCCCCTCGCCGACGACACCGGCGCCGGCGTCCTGCTGGACCACCCCGACGGCCCGCTCGCCTGCTGGATCGACCTGGGCGAACACCGGCCCTTCACCGCCGAGGACCAGCTCCTGCTCTCCCTGCTCGCCGGGCACCTCGCCCAGGGCCTGGTCCGCGCCCACCAGATCGACCAGCAGCGCGAGACCGCCCTCGCCCTGCAACGCGCCATCCTGGGCCCGGCCCAGCTCCCCGACGGCTTCGCCGTGCGCTACGAGCCGGCCACCCGCCCGCTGGAGGTGGGCGGCGACTGGTACGACACCGTCGCCCTGACCGACGGACGGATCGGCATCGTCGTCGGCGACTGCGTCGGCCGGGGCCTTCAGGCGGCCAGCGTCATGGGACAACTGCGCAGCGCCTGCCGCGCCCTGATGCTGCAGGACCCCAGCCCCGCCCGCACGCTGATGGCCCTGGACCAGTTCGCCGCGAGCGTTCCCGGCGCCCTGTGCACCACCGTCTTCTGCGGTGTCCTCAACCCCGGCACCGGAGAGCTGACCTACTCCAGCGCCGGCCACCCGCCCGGCATCCTCGCCCACCCCGACGGCACCACCCACCTGCTGGAGGAAGGCCGTTCGCTGCCGCTGGCCGTACGGCCGGGCATCCAGCGCCCGCAGACCTCGTGCACCCTGCCCTCCCGGGCCACGCTGCTGCTGTACACCGACGGGCTCGTCGAACGCCGCCGCCGCCCGCTCAGCGACGGCATCGACCAGGCCGGCGACGCCGTCCAGCAGGGCCGTGACGTGCCCGTCGACGACCTCGCCACCCAGGTCATGGCCCGGCTCGCACCGGACGGCGGCTACGACGACGACGTGGCCCTGCTGCTCTACCGCCACCCGGCCCCGCTCCAGGTGTCCTTCCCCGCCGAGTCCGGCCAGCTCGCCCCGGTCCGCAAGGCCCTGCGCAGCTGGCTCGCCCAGTGCGAGCTGCCCCCCGGCGACGTGCAGAACGTCCTCGTCGCCGCGGGCGAGGCCTGCGCCAACGCCATCGAGCACGGCCACCGCGACGCCCCCGGACAAGCCGTGCGGCTGCGGGCCGAAGCCCTGGTCGACCACCTGCGCCTGACGGTCGCCGACAGCGGCCTGTGGAAGGTCCCCCAGCCCGAGCGCAACACCCACCGCGGCCGGGGGATCACCCTCATGCGGGCCATGATGCAGCAGGTCACCATCACACCCGGCCCGTCCGGCACCACCGTCGACATGCAGATGAGGATCTCCTGATGACCACCCCGCTCACCCTCACCACCGGCCGCCACCCCGACGGCACCGTGCGCCTGACGGTCGCCGGTGAGATCGACATGAGCAACGCCGGCTTGCTCGCCGAGGCCCTCGACGAACACACCGGCCCCCTCGTGGTGGACCTGACCGAGGTGGAGTACCTCGACAGCGCGGGCCTGAGCGTGCTCTTCGCCCACGCCGACCGGCTCCGGCTCCTCGTCACGCCCCTGCTGGAGCCCGTCCTGACCGTCTCGGGCCTCACCGACCTCGCCACCGTGCACGCCCTGGGCCCCGACCACCGGCCGCACGCATAACGAAATCCCCGTACCCGCACCCCAGGAGCGATGACCGACGTGAGCGACACCCTCGACCTGACCGTCCACCACCCCGGCCCGGACACGGCCGTCCTCACCGTCGCCGGGGACCTGGACCTGCACACCGCACCCACCCTGCGCGCCCGCGCCCTGACCGTCGTCACCCGCGACGTCCCGCACCTCGTGATGGACCTGACCGGCGTCGACCACGTCGACTCCACCGGCCTGAGCACCCTGATCACCCTGCTGCACGCGACGCGGGAAGCGGGCGGCTCGCTCCGCCTCGCCCAGATCCCCGGCCGCCTGATGCGGATGGTGACCCTGACCGGCATCTCCCACCTGCTGCCCGTCTACACAACCGTCGCCGACGCCCTCACCGACCCCACCGGAGCAGCCGCCCCCGAGGCCGCGGCCGAAACCACCCACGGCGGCGCGGCCCAAGCCGCCGGCCTGCCCGGCTGACACCAGGTCACCTCACCGCCGCGACGCGCCCTCGCACGGCGGCAGCCGGGGCGCCGGCTCCGTGTCCGCGATGCAAGACCCGCAGGGGAAAACGTTGACCGGCGCGGTGGACCTCTGCTGAACTCTCGTCCCATGAACCCGCGCGTGGACCTCACCCGGCGGCGCCACATCGATCTGGCGCACGTCTCCAGCGCGTTTTGTTGTCGCTGACCCGGCACACGGCCCCCGGCACCGCCGTCCCGGCAGGCTGAGCACCCGCCCGGCACGCCCTCGCACGCGGTGACCCGGCAGTCCTCGCAGTCTTCGGGCGGCTCGATCCGCCCGGCCCCACCTTCCGCCTGATCCCCGCTGATCTGCGGCCCCTTGCGCCGCTGACCGGCGGGGCGATCGCGCGCCGCGACCGACTGCCCCTGCACCGCGGACGGCACCGCCCCGCCAACCGCCCCCTTTTGCCCGGCCTCTGAGCCGCACGCTCACGCCGACTCCCCACCCCTCAGCACCCGGTGGCGCGCCCGCGCCCCCTGCCTCCAGGAGGACTTCTTTCATGCCTGTGTCCCTCCGCAAGCTCACCGGCCGTATCGGCGCGGTCGTCGAGGGTGTCGACCTCGCCGCGACGCCCGACCCCTCGACGGTCACCGCGCTGCGCGACGCCCTGAGCGCGCACAAAGCGCTCGTCTTCGACGACGTCGACCTCGACAACGCCGGCCACGAACGCGTCGCCGGCTGGTTCGGCGACCTCACCACCGCCCACCCGAACGTGCCGGCCGCCGACGGCACCGTGAACGTCCTCGCCGTCGACAGCGAGACGTCCAAGGCCAACGAGTGGCACACCGACGTCACCTTCGTCGTCAACCCGCCGCAACTCACCACGCTCCGCACCCTGGTGAGCACGCCGTACGGCGGCGAGACCCTCATCGCCAACACCGCCGCGGCCTACCGCGACCTGCCCGCACCGCTGCAGGCCTTCGCCGACTCGCTGCGCGTGGTGCACACCAACAGGTACGACTACGCGCGCCCCGCCGCGGCGACCACGCAGCGCCAGGAGTACGACCGCGTCTTCGTGGCGACACCGTACGAGGCGGAGCACCCGCTCGTGCGGGTGCATCCGCTCACCGGCGAACGCGGCCTGTTCATCGGCGCCTTCGCCAAGCGGATCGTGGGCCTGCCGCCCGCCGACTCGGCCGACCTGCTGCGCCTGTTCCAGTCGTACGTGACGCGTCCGGAGAACATCCTGCGCTGGACCTGGTCCCCGAACCAGCTGCTGATCTTCGACAACCGGATCACCCAGCACTACGCGGTCGACAACTACGACGACCACCCGCGCCGCCTGAACCGGGTGACGGTCGCCGGCGAGGTACCGGTCGGCACCGACGGCCGCCGCAGCGAACAACTCATCGGCGATGCCTCGCACTACACCAAGGTCCTCGCGGTGGCGGCGTGAGCGACGTCCGTATTCCGGCGCCGGCCCTGGCCAAGAACCCGGACGCCCTAAGACCGAAAGAGCCTGAGCGTGAGGTGTTCGTGCCCGACGGCGCCCGCCGCCGCACACCGCTCACCGCGCTGCGCGAGCGGCTGCGCTGGCCGCTGGGCATCTACACGATCCCGGTCGTGATTCTCATCGCCTGGGAGGTGCTCGCCCGGGCCGGAGTGCTGCCCGCCACCAGTGCCCCGGCACCGACGTCGATCGCCGACTCCGCGGTCGACCTGTGGCACCAGGGTGTCCTGGGCCCGGATCTGGCCATCTCGCTGCAGCGGGCCGGCACCGGACTGGCGCTCGGCCTGAGCGTGGGCATCGTCGCCGGGGTGCTCGGCGGGCTGCTGCGCAGCGGCGAGTACCTGTTCAACGGGATCGTGCAGGTCTTCAACACGATCCCCCTCCTCGCGGTGCTGCCGCTGATGATCGTGTGGTTCGGCATCGACGAGCTCACGAAGGTGCTGCTGATCTCCTTCGGGGCCGGTGTCCCGATGTATCTCAACCTGTTCGCCGCGATCCGGGCCGTCGACCAGCGCCTGATCGAGATGGCCCGCACCACGGGCGCAGGCCGGCTGCGGCTGGTGACCCGGGTGCTGGTGCCCGGAGCCCTGCCCGGATTCCTCGTCGGCCTGCGCTTCTCCCTCGCCTACAGCCTCCTGGGCCTGGTCGCCGCCGAAACGGTCAACGCCGACAAGGGACTCGGCTTCCTCATCACCCAGGGACAGACCTACCTGCAGACCAACCAGGTCTTCGTCGGCCTGGTGATCTACTCACTGCTCGGCCTGCTCGCCGACCAGCTCGTCCGCGCTCTGGAGCGGCTGCTGCTGCGCTGGCGGCCCAGTTATGAGGCGTCATGAGCAGCACGACCGTGACCCAGCGCCGTGGCACCGGGGCCGTCGTCGAGCAGGTCGTCCGCCGCTTCGGTGAGCGGACCGTCCTGGACCACCTCGACCTCACCCTCGCCGACGAGGAACTGGTGATCCTGCTCGGCCCGTCCGGCTGCGGCAAGAGCACCCTGCTGCGGCTGCTCGCCGGACTCGACCGGCCCGACGCGGGACGGGTCGAGGTCCCGGCCAAGCGGGCGATCGTCTTCCAGGCCGACCGCCTGCTGCCCTGGCAGCGCGTCCTGCGCAACGTCACCCTCGGCCTGCACGGCGCGGACGCCGAACAACGCGCCCGCGACGTGCTGGCGGAAGTCGGTCTCGCCGGCCGGGAGAAGGCATGGCCCAAGGAGCTCTCCGGCGGCGAGGCCCAACGCGTCTCCCTCGCCCGCGCCCTGGTCTCGGAGCCCGAACTCGTGCTGCTCGACGAGCCGTTCGCCGCCCTGGACGCCATCACCCGGCTGCGTATGCACGACCTCGTACGGGGACTGCGGACCAGACACCACGCCGCCATGCTGCTCGTCACCCACGACGTCGACGAGGCGATCGCTCTCGCCGACCGCATCGTCGTCATGAGCGACGGCCGTATCGGCGCCTCCCACGAGGTCCACCTCAGCCCCGCGGACCGGGAAGCGAGCACCGCCCGAGAAGACCTGCGCGCCCGGCTCCTTCGCGACCTCGGCCTCGCCGGCCGGCACTGACCTCCCCGCCAGCACCCACCCCAGCTCAAGAAGGCACGAAACCCCATGCATGACACAACCAGCCGCGTCATCGGCGCCGCCGCATCGCTCACCCTCGCCGGTATCCTGGTCGGCTGCGGCACGCAGTCGCACACCGCCGCACCGCTCAGCGACGCCGCCCACGCCGGCGACACCAAGCACCCCGAGTGGAGCAAGTACACCTTCACCGTCGGCGACAACGGCGGTGACGGCAGCCAGGCCCTGGCGAAGCTGACCGGCGTGTTCGACAACGCCCCCTACAAGGTCAAATTCGCCCGCTTCACCTTCGGTCCGCCGCTGGTGCAGGCCGCCGCCTCGGGCGACATCGACCTCGGCAGCGTCGGCGACGTCCCCCCGATCACTGGCGCCGCGAAGGAGTACGGCTTCAAGATCGTCGCCGTCAACCGCTCGCTCACCCCCGACCAGGCACTGGAGAACATCATCGTGCCGAGGGGGTCGAAGCTGAAGACGGCTGCCGACCTCAAAGGCAAGAAGATCGCCATCCCGCAGGGCAGTTCGGCCCACGGCCTGGCCCTGAACGCCCTCACGAGCGTCGGCCTCACCCCCAGGGACGTGAAACTGGTCTTCCTCGACCCCGCGGCCGGCGCGACCGCGTTCAACACCGGCAAGGTGGACGCCTGGTCCATCTGGAACCCGCAGTCGGCGATCGCCGTCAAGAACGGCGCACGCGTCCTGGTCAAAGGCATCTCGCCGATCGACCAGACCAGCAACTACTACATCGCCAACGACAAGCTGCTCAAGGACAAGACCCGGCGGGCGGCCCTCACCGACGTACTCAAGCGGCTTTCACGGGAGTTCGCCTGGGCGGTGAAGAACCCCGACCAGTACGCGCAGGCACTCTCCCAGGAACAGGGCATCCCGCTGTCCGACGCCAAGGCGGAACTGGCCGCCTACTCCAACCGGCTCACCCCCATCAAGCCCTCCGACATCCAACTCGAGCAGAAACTCGCCGACGCCTTCCACGAAGCCGGGCAGATCACCAAGAAGGTCGACGTCACGTCGATCACCGACAACCTCCTCCCGGCCGGCTACGACAGCTCCCAGCTGAAGGTCACCTCATGAGCACCACACGACCCCAACTCCACCTCAACGCCTTCCTCATGGAAGCAGGCCACCACGAAGCAGCCTGGCGGCTTCCGCACAGCAACCCCCGCGCGGACTTCGACCTCACGCACTGGATCGAGCTGGCCCGGCTGGCCGAGCACGCCAAGTTCGACTCCCTGTTCCTCGCGGACGGCCCCGCCCTCATCGGCACCGGCGAATTCCGCCCCCCGGGCCAGCTCGAACCCCTCACCCTGCTGACCGCCCTGTCCCAGGCGACCAGCAGGATCGGCCTCATCGCGACCGTCTCCTCCACCTACAACGAGCCCTACAACCTCGCCCGCCGCCTGGCCTCCGTCGACCACATCAGCGGCGGCCGCGCCGGCTGGAACATCGTCACCTCGGCCGGAGCCGACGAAGCCGCCAACTTCGGTCTCAAAGACCGCCCCGGCCACGCCGAACGCTACGCCCGCGCCGATGAGTTCCTCCGTGTCGCCAAGGCCCTGTGGGACAGCTGGGAGACCGAAGCCGTCCTCGCCGAGCAGACCACGGGACACTACGCCGACCCCGCACGGCTGCACCGCCTCGACCACGACGGCACCTACTTCAAAGTCGCCGGCCCGCTCAACGTCGAGCGCCCCCCACAAGGCCACCCGCTCCTCGTCCAGGCCGGCTCCTCCGAGGACGGCAGGAACTTCGCCGCCCGCCACGCCGAGGCCATCTTCACCGCCCACACCGTCTACGAGCGCGCCGCCGCCTTCTACACCGACATCAAGGCCCGCACCAAGGCCGCGGGCCGCGACCCGGACACCGTCATCGTCCTGCCGGGCATCGTCCCCTACATCGGCTCCACCGAGGCCGAAGCCCGCACACTCGCCCGGGAGTTCGACGAGCTGCGCGTCCCGGAGTACGGACTGCGGCAGCTGGCCGCCGTGTTCGAGACCGATCCTGCCGTCTTCGCACTCGATGGGCCCCTGCCCGACTTCATCCTCGCCCGGCCCAAGCTCGAAGGCGCACAGAGCCGCTCCGACCTGATCATCGACCTCGCGGTACGCGAACGGCTCACCGTCCGCCAGATCATCTCCCGGCTCGGCGGCGGGCGCGGCCACTTCGAGTGCGTCGGCACGCCCGAGCAGATCGCCGACACGATCATCGCCTGGTTCGAAGGCGGTGCCGCCGACGGGTTCAACATCATGGCACCCGCCCTGCCCTCGGGCCTGGCGGCCTTCGCCGAGCACGTCCTGCCGATCCTGCGCGCCAAGGGCCTGTTCCGCGAGGAGTACGAGGGCACCACCCTGCGCGAGCACTACGGGCTCCCCGTCCCCGCCAACCAGTTCCACAGCTGACCCGCCCGCCCCCGGCCGCCCTCCCAGGGCGGCCGGCGGGACGGCCACCGCCCCGGCTCCCCCCGTGCCATCAGCGCATCTAGGCTGGCGCGGTGACCGAAGACCAGGAGCAGGAGCAGGAGCCGGTGCAGCCGTCGGGCGTGTGGGCCACGGCGGTCGGGGTGGCCCGGGTGCGGGCGCTGGAGACCGAGCGGGCGAACCCGCTGTTCCGCGATCCACTGGCCCGGGCCTTCGCCGCCGCGGGCGGCCTGTGGCCCTCCTCGCCGCCACCGCCCGAGGGCGACGAGGCCGCACGCCGCCGCCGGCTGGCCGTGGCGTTCTCCATCGTCATCCGGACGAAGTTCCTCGACGACCTGCTGCGGCAGGCCTCCGCCTCCGGAATCCGCCAAGTCGTGCTGCTCGGCGCCGGCATGGACAGCCGCGCCTTCCGCATCGACTGGCCCGAGGGGACCCGGCTGTTCGAGGTCGACACCGCCGAACCCCTGGACTTCAAGGCCGCGGTGCTGCGCCGGGAGCGGGCCGTCGCACGCTGTCAGCGGATCCCCGTCGCGGTGGACCTGCGCGAGGACTGGCCGGGCGCGCTGGCCGCCGCGGGGCACGACCCGGCCGAGCCGACCGTGTGGATCGCCGAGGGGCTGCTGATCTATCTGCCCCTGGACGCGGTGGACCTGCTGCTGGCCCGGATCGGCGGACGGTCGGCGCCGGGCAGCCGGATGGGGCTGACGCTGGGCTCGCGCGGCGTCATCGAGCGCTTCGGCGCGGACGCCGTATCGGGATCGGCGGCCTCCCTGTGGGTCTCGGAGATGCCCGACGACCCGGTGGGCTGGCTGGCCGGCCACGGCTGGCACGCCGAGACCCACACCCTGCGCGAACGCGCCGCCGCCTACGGCCGCCCGGCCACCACCCCGCCGAGCCACGAGGAAGGGCCCGGCGGGCTGGTCTCGGCGGTCCGCCGGTAGCGCGCCCTCCCGCCCGTTTCCCACAGCACCGGGTGCTCAGCCGGGAAAGACGGCCCCCGCATCCGCCGCGCCGTGCCGCCGCTCGCGCGCGTAGCGGCGGGCCAGGGCGTGGAAGGCCTCCTTCGGCTCCCAGTGCCAGCCGGAGGCGGGGTCGAAGGGGCGGTCCCGGAGGGTCTTGGTGATCGAGTAGCTCGCCAGATCCAGGTCGTGCAGCGGGTCACCGGGGCGGTGCGGGGCGTCGGGCGTCACGAACTCGAACGCCATCGCCGCATACAGGCCCAACGAGGAGAACACGTCGAGGAGTTGCATGAGGTAGGCGGCCTGGGTGCGCTCGCTGCGCACCAGTTGGCCCTTGATCTCCTCGGGGTTCTTGTCGTGGTCGACCACGTCCCAGCCCATGCCGGCGGTCTCGGGCGCGCCGGCGTAGGCGCAGGTGCCGAACTCGGTGACGGCCAGCGGCTTGCCCCACCGCAGATACCGCCTCAACTCCCGCACATAACCGGCAGGGTCGGGAAAGAACGAGTAGTAGTCGATGCCGACGATGTCGAACAGCCGCCAGTCGACCTCGTCGTCCTGGGCCGCGGCATAGCTCAGCCGGCCGCGGAACACGGATCGTCCCACCGCGGCGGCCTTCGCCGTGAACCGGTCGAGGCGGCGCTGCATCGCGACGGGGTCCACCCGACCCGCCTGGAGGTTGCGGATCCGTTCGAAGACGTTCGCGCCGGGCACGATGCCCGGCACGAACAGCCAGAACTCGCAGCCCACGCTCAGCTCCACGACGGCCCCCTGCCGGCGCAGCCGCTCCGCGAGGCGGCCGGTCTCGGCGAGGTGTTCCAGGATGTCCCGCCCGGGCACGTCCCCGAGCGTCGGCTGCAGCCAGATACGCAAGCCCCGCTCCGCGGCCTCACCAGCGGTGGCCGTCAGCCGTTCGACGCCGTCACCGGTGACCTCCACGGTGTCGGCGTGCAGCCGGTCGCGGATCACGGCCATGTCCCGCCGCATCCGGGCCGCAGCGAACGCCGTGCCCGGCGTCTCGCCCTCGCCGACGGTGTAGACGACGCCGCGGTGCCCCAGCCCCGGCCGCGGCCGCGCCCCCACCCCCGCCCCCGCCGCCCGGGCGGAACCCGCCGGGAGCCCGCCCGCGGCCACCCCCACGCCGGCCATGCCGGCGAGGAACCGGGCCCGGGTGAGCCCCCGCCCCCTGTGCACACGCTCATCCGGCTTCCGCATACGGCCAACCGTGCCCGGACCCGCCCCACGACGCCGTCCGCCGACGGTCTACGGCACCGGGCCCGCCGGTCTAGGGCCCGTCAGCCGAAAGGCGACCACCGGGCAGCCGAAGGAGGGATTGCTCGCGCAGCCGAACGTCGAGGCCCCGCGGGCAGATGCCCCGATCCGGCGAGCCACCCGCGGCAGGCTTAGCCCAACAAGATGGTGACATGGGAGTGTCTGTGCTGCTGTCCGGGCGTGTCCAGCGCACCATGAGGCAGGCGCCCCGCCCGGGTTGCCACGGCTCCTTATCCCAGTACGCAGTTCGCCACAGAAAGCAGGTCAGCATGCGCGCCGGACGCCGCTTCAGTCCGCTTCCCCGCTACCGAGGCGTGTGGGCCGCCGGCCTCGCGGCCCTGCCGGCCCTCCTCGCCCTGAGCACGGCCACGCCCGCCGCGGCGGCCGATCCCGCTCACCACAAGGCCCAGCAGCCTGCCCGCTACGTGCAGGTGTCCAACACCCAGACGTGCAACCCCGACGGCTTGTGCACCATCACCGCCACCTGTCCCTCCGGGACGGTGGTCACGGGCGGCGGTGTCTCCGAGACCCCCCTGATCAGCAGCGGCGTGTACCTCATGGAGACCGAGCCGACCGGCAGCCGCACCTGGCGAGGCACCCTGCGCAACGCCAGCCAGTTCCCCGTCCAGGTCACCGTCACGGCCGTCTGCGCCCGCATCCCCGGCGTCTGACCCGGCCCCGAGGAGCTGATCAACCTCGCTGAGAAGTCGTCTCACCGCTCCTGCGGCCGGCAGTCCGCGTCAGGGTCCCCGACGCGGACTGTGGGCTGTGACGGGCGGACGGTCACCTCGCAGCCGGCACGCGCCCAGCCCACGTCGCCCTTCACGTCCTCAACTTCCCAGGCTCCCACAGCCGCAGGCACTGGCCTCGGGCTTCGGGGTACACGCTGGTGGTGCGCGGCGCCCGACACGCGCGCAAGGGGTGCGAGGCGCCGTGGCACGGTCCGTGCGGGAACGACCGGAAGGCCAGGGGTATGGCGCGTACGCGGGCACAGGCCAGTACCAGGCATCCCAGGCATGAGCGCAGGGGAGAGGCACGGCTTCCGGCGGTGGTCGCCACCCTCGCCGCGATCGCCCTGTACCTGGTGCTGCCGCAGCAGCTGCTGATCGCTCCTCGCTACGTGCTGCCCGCCCTGGAATGCCTGCTGCTCATCCCGCTCATCGCGATCAACCCCAAACGGCTGACCCGGCAGACGAAGACGTTCCGCGTGCTGTCGCTGACGCTCGTGGGCGTCATCGCGGTCAGCAACCTCGTGGCGCTGGCCATCCTCATCCATGAGCTGCTCTACGCGGGGGTGAAAGACGGCCGGTCCCTGCTGGTGGCCGCACTGCAGGTGTGGCTCACCAACATCATCGTCTTCGGGCTGGCCTACTGGGAGCTGGACCGGGGCGGCCCGGTCAGCCGCACCCAGGCACCCCGCTCCGCCCTGCCCCTGGCGGACTTCCGCTTCTCCCAGGACGAGAACGACGACGCCGTCCAGGAAGTCGCCGACGGTGCCAGTGCCACCTCGGACTGGGTCCCCACGCTGATGGACTACCTGTACGTGTCCACCACCAACTCCACCGCCTTCAGCCCGACCGACACCATGCCGCTGTCGACCCGGGCCAAGGCCATGATGGGCATCCAGAGCATCTCCGCCCTGCTGACCTCGCTCCTGGTGATCGCGCGAGCCGTCAGCATCCTGCACTGAAGGCGCCGCCCACCGGTGGCGCATCCCCTTGCGGCGTGCAGGCACCGCACATTCGGCGTACCCGCCCATCCTCAGGGCGCCGCTCCGTGCCGCTCCGTGTTGCTCCCCGATGCCCGGTGAGGACACTGAAGACAAGGCGAGGGGCAGGAGGTGCTGTGTGGCCGCCACGCGGTACAGGGCGGCGGGTGCTCCTGGCGGCGTTCGCCCTCCTGGCGCTGCTCGCCTGCGGCGTCGGCGGGTTTTCGCTGCTCGGGTTCCCCCTGCCGGACGCCGTCTACATGACGGTGATGACGCTGACCACGGAAGGGTTCTCCGGCGCCGACCGGCTCACCGAGGCCGGCAAGCTCTTCACCGCCGCGCTGGCGGTGGTGGGTGTCGCCGTCTTCGTCGCGGTCCTGGGGCTGATCGGGACGGCGCTGGTGGAAGGGCGGTTCGGGCCTGCGGGAAGGAAGCGGCGCATGCAGCATCGCATCGACGCGCTGCGGGACCATTTCATCGTCTGCGCCTACGGGCGGGTCGGCCAGGCCGTGGCGCGCGAGTTCGAGGCCGAGGGCGTCCCCTTCGTCGTGATCGAGAACAAGGCCGCCCTGGAAGAGCAGTTGCAGCGGGAGCGGGTGCCCTACCTGATCGGCAACGCCGCCTCCGAGCAGGTGCTGCGCCGCGCGGGCATCGACCACGCCCGCGGCCTGGTCTGCGCGGTCGACTCGGA
Source organism: Streptomyces sp. WI03-4A (assembly GCF_033792105.1). Classification (NCBI taxonomy): domain Bacteria; kingdom Bacillati; phylum Actinomycetota; class Actinomycetes; order Kitasatosporales; family Streptomycetaceae; genus Streptomyces; species Streptomyces sp. WI03-4A. The sequence goes on along the minus strand of NZ_JARAUO010000008.1, from coordinate 155,298 downwards.
CGCCGAGAACGTCTACATCACCCTGATCGCCCACTCCCTCAATCCCTCTTTGGCCATCGTCTCGCGCGCCTCGGAGGCGGCGTCGGCCGAACGCCTCACCCATGCCGGCGCCAGCAGCGTGGTCTCTCCCTACATCACCAGCGGCCGGCGGATGGCGCTGCTGGCGGTCCGCCCGCACGTGGTGGACTTCCTGGAGTTCACCCGGGCCGGCAGCTCCGATGTCCGGATCGAGGAGATCCGCCTGGATGCCGGCTCCCGCCTGGTGGGCAGGCCTCTGCGCCAGGCCTGCGGGGGAGCGCTGCCCCTGCTGATCCGCCGCGCCGACGGCTCGCTGGAACCCCACCCTGATCCCGAGACCGTCGTGCAGGCCGGCGACACCATGATCGTGTTCGGTGACCCCGGCGCCCTGCGCCCCATGGAGGACGAATAGGCCGGGGGAGTCGGGAGGCCCGGTAGCCGGGGGAGGGCTGCTAACTCGCCGCTTTCCTCCGGCTCGTCGCGGGGGCGCCTGGTCGCGCGGACGGGTTCCGTGATTGCGCGTCGGATCGAGCGGCGTTGAGCGGCGGTTGTGGCGCCCCAGATGCCGTCGTCCTCACCGTGGTCGAGTGCCCAGGTGCGGCAGTCGATGATCACAGGGCAGCGGCGGCATATGGCTCGGGCCAGGGACGCCTCCGCATCGGGAGCCAGGAGATCCGAGAGCGGGAAGAAGATGTCGGGGTCCTCTCCGACGCAGGCCGCACGATCGCGCCAGTCAGGCCTTGCCGGATCTCCGCTGGATGTGCAGGTCACTACAAACCCCTTCCCGGCTGTCTGCGGGCACGACGGATCATCGCTGCGGCGCACGCAGCGCCGCAGTTCCGGCAGGGGTTTGGAGAATATTAAACAGGTTGCGACCGGTTTCGTCATGACCGGGTGCCCTGAGAGTCTCCCGGGCCGGGGCACCAGGGGGAGTGCGGGGGCTGAAGCCAGGGGCGCCCCGCGCTCAGCATCCACAGGTATCCGGGTGTGCCGTTGGGCGACCTGTTCGGCGCCCGTGCCGGGCGCGGCGGCAGGGCAAGGCCCGGCTGGGTCAACCGTTCGGCTGGACTGCCGCGTTCCCGAACGCCGCCGCGGTGCCGCCTTCGTCCCTGGCGGACGCGATGCCGGCGCACCGCATCGGCAGGACCACGCCATGGGTTCCGGCTTCGTCCGGTACGCGCTGGTGGGCGAGCAGATCAATGATCCCGTAGACGTAGGTGCCCGTCCGTCATTCCTCTCTCCTGCGCGGGGCCCGCTCACCTTGCCGCTCCCGGCCCTCGCCACGTGCCTGGTTGAAGGCGTCGGACATGGTCTCCGCGGCGCCGGAGAGTGCGCCCTTGGCCTTGCCCCGGCTGCCGGACTCGGACAGCTGTCCGTCCCCGGACTGGGTGAGCTTTCCGGTGAGATCCGTGAGCCCGGCCGGCTTGTGGGGCCCGGCTTCCAGATCGAGGCGGTTACAGGCCTCGGCGAAGCGGAGGTAGGTGTCGACGCTGGCGACCACGACCCGAATGTCGATCTTGAGTATTTCGATCCCCACCAGGGAGACCCGCACGAACGCGTCGATCACCAGCCCGCGGTCGAGGACGAGTTCCAGGACGTCGTACAGGCCGCTGGAGCCGCCTCCGCCGCCCTGCTGCGTGGTCACGGTCATCGCGACCATCCCCTTGCCTTCTGTCGGTGGCCCCCCTCGGCACGCACTGCTTCGGCAGCAAGACCGCCCGCCTCGCTGCCGCCGGCCGCGGCGCGGCTTTCGCCTGCGAGTAGCCCCCACCACCCGGGGCGAAACGCCGGTACGCGGCCGGCGGAGCGGGCCGTGTACCCGCTGTTCAGCCGGGGCGACGCTGCTCGGTTCGCCTGTCCTGGACCGAGGACTGCGCGAACAGTCGCTGGGCCACGGCTGCCGGTGCTCCACGCTCGTACGGTACGAAGCCCCGTACCGCGCGTCGTACCGCGCGGTACGGGGCCCAGGCCGTGTCAGGGGTGCTCTCTCGGCGACGCTGCGCTGTGGTGCGCGGATGCTTCCGCAACCTGCCTGAGCCCCCGGGTCGTGGGAGCATCCCCGACTTTGGCGGGCTGCTCGTGTACGTGGCCCTCACGGTGGTGGAAGTGGGAGGGCGGGAACCTGTCGCCGGCACCCGAGCGGGCGCCGCTGGATTTCGCCCCGGTCGGGCCGGGAGCGCCCGGGGTGGGGGTCTTGTGCTCCGTCACCGTCTCCCCAGCCGCGGCTGTTCCGGCACGGGGCTGCGCTCGCTGATCGCGCTGCGCTCGCTGTTCTGGCTGCGCTCGCTGTTCGGGCTGCGCCTGCTGTTCGGGCTGCGCTCGCTGATCGCGCTGCGCCTGCTGTTCGGGCTGCGCTCGCTGTGCTGGCCGCGGCTGGGTCAGCCATGCGACGGCCGCGCCGGTGAGAGCGACCGGCCATTCCACCACCCCGGTCACGCCGAGCACTCCGGCCCCGGCGTAGACCGCCATCCGGCGGCCTGCCGGGGAGATCGCGCCGATCTGGTCCAGTGCGTTCTCGGCGGCCCTGCTGACCTGCTCGGCCCCGGGCAGGCGGCACAGTGCGGAGGTGAGTGTGCGCCCCCACTGGGGAAGATCCGGCCAACTCGTTCTGGCCTGGCTCATCGTGGACTGCCTCCTCACGCTTTTGAGTTCGACGCCCGCGTACGGGGCCGGATGGTGGCACCGGCAAGAACGGCCTAGCTGTGAGTCCAGGACGAGCGGGTCGCCGCTGCTCCCCGGTGCATGCGGGACGATTCGGCTGCTCGGGCGGCGGCGCTGGCGGCCAGGGCGAGCAGGAGTGCGACGGCGCCGGTGATGACGTTGTTGGTGATGGTCTTGGTGGTGCTGACGTCGCCGGCCACGACCCAGGGCGCGATGATCGTCCATGCACCCAGGGCGCAGGCTCCCCAGGCCATGCCGTGGGTGCGTTCGTAGGCCCGGCCGAAGCCGCCGCTCATCAGCAGGGCGTAGGCGAGGCCCACGAGGAGGTTGTTCACGGCAAGAGTGGACAGGCCGTTGAACCCGGTGATCCACGGCGATGCTGCCAGGTAGATGCCGGTGAGGAAGGCCAGCGTGCCGACGGCCTGGCCTTGCGGGGTGCTCGTGGCGCGTTCGGCCGTTTCGTGCCGGGCGCGCATGTCGACGATGTCGGGGTGGGTCTCCATGGCCGGCCCGCGAGAAGTGGTCATTTCCAGTCACCTCGGCATGAGAGCGGATATTCCGCCCCCGGGTACCCAGTGGCCGTGGGACAACCGGTGCGCAAAGGGTCCCATGTCGCCTGGTTCGGCGGCACCGCCCGCTCGGCGCACGTCGTCCCCCTGCGAGACCGGCGCCCTCGCCCACAGTGTGACGGCGCTTAGCCTGCCCTGCGCTCGAAGGGGAGCTCCGACCGTACCCGGCAGCGAAGGGGCGGCCCGCACGATCTGCGCCGGGGACTGGCATCCAGGACGGGCTCGCCGGGAATCCGGGACGGGTGGGAGGTGCCTGTGCTGGACGGTGAGGGGTTGGGCCTGGATGAGGTGCTGCGGGCGGCGGAGGACGCCGCGCCGGTGGAGTCGGTCGACGTGGTGGCCCGCAATCTGGAGAAGCGGTTCTCGGCGAGCGAGGTGTCGTTCTGGCTCGTGGACATGATCGGGCAGGAGGCCGTACGGCTGCCCAGAGCCGGTACGGCCGCCCAGAGACGCGGTGAGACACAAAGACGCGAGCTGTCGGGCAGCGTTCACGAGCAGGTGCTGCGCTCCCAGCGCCTGCACCAGGAACCGGACGAAGAAGGCGGCTTCCGGCTGGTGGCCCCGGTGACCAACCGCGGCGACTGCCTCGGCGTCCTGGAGATGGTCGTACCCGAGGCGGACGACGCGGTGCGAGACGGGGTGGCGCAGGCCGCGCACGCGCTGGCGTACATCGTGGCCACCGACCGCCGCTTCACCGACCTCTACCACTGGGGCCGGCGCACGACCACGATGAGCCTGGCCGCGGAGATCCAGCATCAGCTGCTGCCCTCGGCGTCCTGCTGCGAGGCGGCGCACTTCACCCTGGTCGGCGGCCTCATCCCGGCCGACGAGATCGGCGGCGACACCTATGACTACGCCCTCGACCAGGACGCCCTCTACCTGTCGATCACTGATGCGATGGGGCACGACACAGCCTCCGCGCTGCTGGCCACGCTGACCGTGAACGCCCTGCGCGGTGCCCGCCGTGCCGGGCGCGGCCTGATCGAGCAGGCCTACGCCGCCCACCGGGCGATCACCCGTCACGGCCGCGGCATGACCACCGGCCAACTGCTGCGCGTCCAGCTGGAAACCGGCATCTGCGAACTGGTCAACGCCGGCCACCCCTGGCCGCTGCGCCTGCGCGGCGGGAGTGTGGAGGAGCTGACCCTCAGGGTGAACATGCCGTTCGGAGTGCCCGCCCCGGTCGCCTACCAGGTACAGCAGCTGCGTCTGGAGCCCGGTGACCGCCTGATCCTGCTCACCGACGGCATGCGGGATCGCGCGGCCGCCGCCGTCGACCTGCCCGCCCTCGTCCACGCCACCCGCGACGAGCACCCCCGTGACGTGGTCCGGGCCCTGACCTCGGCGGTGAACACAGCCTGCCGGGGATCCCTGTCCGACGATGCCACCTTGATGGTCCTCGACTGGCACGGCAGCGGTACGGGACAGCGCCACACCAGCGGCGGCTCCAACGGCACCTGACACCGGCCGGCGGCCCGGCCGAACGATGCGCGCCACATGAGCCGAACGGTGCGCACCACATCAGCGTTCTGCGTGCTTTATCCGTTTCCGGGTAGGTGGTGCTCCAAGGCGATCTGGGGCCAGGTCGCCCGCACATTCCGGCCGCTGCTGTCGTGCTGCCTTGTCTCTGTGCGGTGGCGGACGGAGCCGCAGATGACCACCGTTGTCCTCTGCGTCGTGGCAGGGGAAGCCTGCCGAGGACGAACTCACCACAAGGGGCATCGACCGGGATCTGTGCCTGTGCTCCCGCGCCGGGGAGGTGGCGACAGTGATACGACGAAACGCCTTGACGGGGGGGCTGGAACAGCAGATCGGCTCGCCGGGCGCTGGCGAGCACGTCGAGCGCAGGGCGATCGTGCGGATCCTGGAGGCTCGGCTCGACCAGCTGTCCGTACGCGCCCACCGCCTCACCTCACGATCGACGGACAGGGCCCAGGCCCGGAAGAAAGCGGAGAGGAACGAGCCCATGCCGCTTCCTCGCGAGCCCAGTCGAACCCCGCAACCCGCCCCGGGCCGTGGGGTGAGCCCTGGCGAAACCCCTCCCGCTGAGGCGAGCGCCACCTCCGCGATCTCCTATTCGGAGCCTGAGCTGCGCGTGGGGTGGGGGCCAGTACCGCTCGTACTGATCATGCTGGTGGTGGCGCTGATGGTGGTCGGGTTGATCGCCATGGCGGTGGCATTGATGGCCTAGACGCCCACTGCGGGCCTCCCACGGGTCTGATGCTCCTCTGGAACGGCCGGATGCCACGTCGTCGGCCATGACGATCTCCAGGCCGTGCCGGCCGACCCGGCCGGCGTCCGCGGCCCGGACGATCGGCAGCACCGGGTGCCGGCATCACGCCCAGCAGGGGCTCCGCACCGGTGGAGGTGCGGGTCAGCCGGTGGGTGGGCCGGTCGGGGGACGTACGGGAGCGGCCGGGCGGGCTGAACTGAATACACGAAAGGCCGACCGGCCCCAGTCCCCCCGAACAGCTTCCGAAGGATTTCTCATGCTGAACGCCCGTCGTCACCTGGCCGCCCGTATCGCCGGTATCTCCTGCATCGCCGCTATCGCCGCCGGAACCCTCGGTGTCGCCAGCGCGGAGGCCGCGCCCATGATGCAGCACCACAGCGCCTCGCACGCCAGCCACCACCAGCAGCACCACGGCAAGAACAACACCAGCAACAGCAAGAACAGCAACAGCAGCAAGAACGCCTCGTCGAAGAACGCTGCTGCCATGCCGAAGGGCGGCAACACCCAGGGCGGCACCCAGGGTGCCGGTAACGGCAACACCCAGGGCGGCACCCAGGGTGCCGGTAACGGCAACACCCAGGGCGGCACCCAGGGTGCCGGTAACGGCAACACCCAGGGCGGAACCCAGGGTGGCGGCTCCGGCAACACCCAGGGCGGCACCCAGGGTGCCGGTAACGGCAACACCCAGGGCGGCACCCAGGGTGGCGGCTCCGGCAACACCCAGGGCGGAACCCAGGGCTGATCACTGACAGGCCGGTGCCCCGCGGAGACAGTCTCCGCGGGGCACCGGCCTTCTCGTCGCGTGTCGACGATGGGTGCAAAGGGCCGCCCCGGGCTCGCCCCCTGCGGGTCAGTGCATGAGCGGGACGGCGGAACGGGCGCGGTCCCACATGCCGTGCAGCTGTTCGAGGGGCCGCTGTTGTTCGCCCTGCAGGGCGTTGAGAACCACCAGGCATCCGGTGAGAGCGGGCACCACCCACTGCACGCAGGCGAGGTGGCGCTGGGCTCTGTCGGCGTCGAAGGGGTGCTGGGCCGCCTCCGCGAGATCCTGGGGGTCGACGGAGGTGGCCAGTTCGATCTGTCTGCCGAGGACGCGTGCGTAGGCGGTGGCGGCCAGTGCCGCGGCGGTGACGGCCGTCTTCGCCGCCGAGGAGGCGGCAACGCCTTTCTGCTTGGCGAGGCGGTGGGCGTTGACGGCGAGCAGGCCGCTTCCCCCGTACAGGTGGGCGCCGATCGCGGCGGCGCTGACCGGCATCCACTTGGCCCAGCCGGCCGACGCGATCCGTGCCCTGGCCGCATCCGTGGCGCCCTCCTGACGTGCCGCGCCGTTGAGACCGACCGCGCCCATCAGGGAGCCGCCGAACCATGCTGCCAGTCCCAGATCGTGCAGGCTGCGGATGGCGGTGTGGCGTCCGGACATCGAGGTGCTCCCTTAAAGGACGGCAGAGGTGACGAGGTGTGTCCACCCTCACCCGGCCCTGGGCCGGTCGCTATCACTGATGGCCCGGACGGGCGCACCCGTAGGCCGTTGGACCCGGGTGATCCGGCTGCGTCCCGAGTGATCGGACGCATGACTGCTGGCAGAGCTGGCCATCTGGGGACCGCCCACGGCCACGAGTCGTGCGCGGCCGTGGTGGCCCAAGTCCTGCTACAGCTCGAATTCGAGGTCGATCAGGTCGGTGAGTTCGACTTCGAGTCCGTGGGCGCGGCGGCCGTTGTCGCGGAAGTAGACCTCGCCCAGGGCTTCGGCGGCGATCTGGCGGAGCCGGTCCTCGGTGAGGCCGGCTTCCTGGGCCTGGAAGAGGCGTGCGGCGTGCCCGGGAGGCAGGGCGAGGGTGAGGTGGCGTGTGCGGGCGTCGTCGGTGCTGCCGGGGGCGGCGGTGTAGCCGAACCGGGCGCGGACGTCGATCATGATGCCGCCGGTGGTGGCCGCGGCCTGCTTCGCCTTGGCCCTGATCTGCGGCTGCCAGCGCACGCGGACCTCACGCTGCAGGCGGTCGGCGAGCTCCGGCCGGGGCTTTTTGATCTGGTTCTTCACATAGCGTTCGACGGTGCGCTGACTGATCCCGAGCAGCTCGGCCACGCGCCGGGTGCTGCGCCGGTGCTGCCTGACCAGATAGCGCATCTGTGCCCCGGCGGTCTTCGGGATGGGGCGCGTGAACGCGCCCTGGACCGCCTTGTCGAGTCCTTCGCCGACCGTCGCCATCGCCGTGACCGTCCTATTCTCCGGTGTCCTTGGCGGTGACCTCGCCGGTCTTGATGTAGCGGGCGAGGTTCGCGACGTGGCCGTCGCCGGCGAGGCGCTCGAGCACGTCGGCGCCCCACAGCACGCTCTGGGTGCCCTCGTGCTTGACCATCCCGGGGGAGACGCCGAGCCGGAAGCTGCCGGGTACGGTCTTGCCGTCGGCGCCGTAGGGCAGGACGTCCAGCGGGCCGGGCCCGTCGGCGGCGTACACGGCGCAGTCCGAGAGGACCGCGACCGGATAGCGGCCGGTGGCCGCGGCCAGGGCGGCCATCTTGCGGTGCATGTTGATCCGGGCCCGGGAGATCACGGTGGCCCGGATGTCGGGGCGCCAGGTGGGCCGTGCCAGGGCGGGCCACGCCTGCCCCGGCTTCCAGCCGCCGCCGCGCGCCCTCTCCTGCAGCTTGCCGATGCCGCCCTTGACGGTCATCTTGACGGCGCCGAGAACGAGCGCCAGCTCCGGGTCACGACTGCGGTAGCCGTCCATCGCCTTGAGGAACTCGGCCGGGGACAGCTTCTCGCTCACTCCCAGGTCCGCCATGGTGGCGACATAGGCGTCGCGCAGCCGCTTGTACCAGCCGTCCAGGAACCGGCCGCTCTCGCGGCGCACCCACGCCTCGAGAGGCGCGACGTCGTAGCCGAGTTCGACGGCGTAGGCCACGGTGGGCGTGGCGTACCAGGCGGGGCCCTCGGGCGGCCGGCCGGTCGGCGTGAACGGGCTGGGGAGCAGGGCGCCCTCGAGGTCGCGCCACTGCTTGCCCACCTTCACCCGGTTCAGGTCGACGTGGGAGAGGTCGACCAGCCAGGAGCCGGGCAGCGCCGCATCGAACGCCGGGTCGGTGACGTGCACCGGTGGCGCGGCCAGCCCGACGACAGCGCCGTTGGCGGCCGCACCGAACGCCAGGTTGACGTCGATCCCGACCAAGTGGCGTCGCATGCACTCCTCGTCGGTCATCTCCCGCGCCCAGTCGTAGGCCTCCTCCAACAGCTTCTCGCCGGGGCCACGTACATGGAACCGCGGAAGGTCGGCGAGGACCGGGTGTCCGTCGGGCGCCTCGCACGGCGCCGGGTCGAGGGGCTGCGTTCCCAGGGAGCCGGGCCGGTGCTCGCGGTGCCGCTTGCCGTCGGCGTCCGGGGCGCCGGCGCGGGTCGGCGGGTTGAGCGCCGTCATCAGATGCAGCCCCGTTACCGCGGTGGACCCGACCGGCGTCATCACCCTGGACGCGTACACGCCCAGCACCCGCGCAAGCTCCGCGGGCTCCAGCTGCGCGGCATGGCCCCACGCGCGGTCGTCGAGGGCGTGCCAGGAGGGGATGCACACCTGCACGCACCGCCGTCGGCCGCCCTGGGCGGGGCGGTAGATCCGCGCCCACGGTCCCAGCCCCCGCTTGGTCAGCTGCCACTCGGCCCGCTGCAGCTGCTTGACGACCTTGTGCCCCTCCGGGAGCCGCCCGGAAAGCCGCTCTTCGTGCGACAGCTCGGCGGGCAGGCCGTAGCGCTCGCACGCCGCCTTTGTGAGCACCAGCAGGGGATCGGCGTCCTTGCCCGAGCTGTGCAGCCGCTCCGCCCCGAGCCGGCCTTCTGCGAGCGTCCATTCCACCAGGGCGGGCAGGGACTTGGCGGGCACGTCCACGATCAGGCCGCCGACCCCGTAACCGGTCACGTTCCGCTCGGCGTCTGCGTCGAGGACGAGCAGCGGACCGTGCGCGTACGCGCCGCCGGGCACGGAGGCGTGCGCCGGGGCGGCCTTCGCACCCGACGGGCGACGTGCGGCGGATGAGGGCCGGGCAGAAGGCGCCGGACCTGACGTCGCAGCCGGTGCGGGAGCAGCAGCGCCGCCCGCGGGCGCGGAGGCGGCGGGCGGGGCGGAGGCGTCGGGCGGGGCCGGGGCTGCGGTCTCAGGAGCCGCTCCCGTGGGTGCGGACGGCGCGCTGAGCGCTGGACTGGTGTCCTTTCCTGACGCACCGGTGCTCTCAGGGGCGGGATAGAGCTGCGTGAGCTGCTTGAGCAGGCGCGCGTACGCCTCCCGCTGCGGCGGCCGCGGCTCGGTCTTGCCCATCTCCCAGTCTCCGACGGTCGCGCGTCGCACACCCAGGGCGGCGGCCACTTCGTCAAGGGTGAGCGCATGCGCCTGGCGCAACCGCCTGCGCTCCGCCGGCGGGGGCAGCGGGGACCGTGACGCCACCAGCGCATCCACCGCGTGGAACAACTCGGACATGAAGCACCTCCGCGACGCCTCTCGTAACCCCGATCCTAACCCTCCCAACCGTACCTACGGCGTACGTAGACCGTGCGAAGCGAGGGTGTCCGCCCGCGGGCCCGCTCCCTCCGGCCCGGTGTGCCGTGGGGGACTCCGCCGCGGTGACCGCCCCCTACGGGGGCCTCGCGCCCGGTCGTCGTCTCGCCGCCGGCGTCTGCTCCCCTTCACCGGCTTCCCGGGCGCCCAAGTGCCCCGCCCCGCTGGCACCTTCACCGGCTTCCCGGGCGCCCAAGTGCCCCGCCCCGCTGGCATCCTCGACAAAGCCGTTTCCTGACCGCGCCGGACGAGGGGCACAGCCGATGCTCGACCACGACAGTCTCCGCCGGCGACGGGCCTGTGCCCAGGCCCTGGCCGGCGGGGTGCGGGAGGCTTCGGCCGAGGCGGTCCTCCGGCGGGTCTGCGCCCTCCAGGCCCAGGACGCCATGGCCGCTGACCTGGGCATCCGGGTGAGGGGGCGGGACATCACCGCATCCGCGGTGCGCACCGCGTACGAGCAGGAGCGCAGCATCGTCCGCGGCTGGTACCTGCGCGGCACCCTGCACACCGTCCGCGGCGAGGACGCCCGCTGGATCCTGCGGCTGCTCGCCCCCCGGATCCTTGCCGCGACCGGCCGCCGCTACCACCAGCTCGGCCTGCACGAGGATCTGCGCCGGCGCGCCGACCACCTCCTGCGGCAGGTCCTCACCACGCACGGCCCCCTCACCCGGGCCGAGCTGACCGGCCACCTCACCGGTCTCGGCATCCCGCCCGACGGGCAGGCGCCCTTCCACCTGATCCGCCACGCCGCACTCACCGGCATCCTCTGCCACGGCCCCCGGCGCGCCGGTGAGGCCACGTATGTGCTGCTCGACGACTGGCTGCCCGCCCGCGGTGGGGGCGCCCCGTGGGACGCGGACGCCGCTCTCGCCGAGCTGGCCCGCCGCTACCTGGCCGCGCATGCGCCGGCGGGCGCGCAGGACTTCGCCGTCTGGTCCGGGCTGCCGATCTCCTGGGCCCGCCGGGCCTGGGGCACGCTGGCGCGGGCCGGTGTGCTCACGTCCGACGGCGACCTCACCACGCTCGCCGGGCAGGCGGGGGAGCGGGAGCGCCCGCCCGAGACTCCCGACGCTGCCGAGGCTCCGGACGTGCGGATGCTCCCCGCCTACGACAACTACCTGCTCGCCTACCGCACCCGCGACGTCTGCGTGCCCGTGGCGCACCAGGCCCGCGTCTGGCCGGGCGGCGGGATCATCCGGCCCACGGTCGTCGCCGACGGCCTGGCCGTGGCCACCTGGGCGCGCCGCGACGCGGGGCGCTCGATCACGGTGCACCCGTTCGAACCCCTGTCGCCGCAGCTCGAATCGGCCGTGGACAGCGAAATCAGCGCAGTGAGCCGCTTTTTCACCCAGTCCGGTTAACACCCAGTCCGGTCAAGGGGAGCCCCGGCTCACCGTGCGGGAGTGGTGGGCTGGTGGCGGCACGGCCCGGGGACAGCCCGGGAAAGCCGCCGGGCGACGGCGTGGACAGACGGCTCGCGGGGGGAAGGGGGAGTACTGATCGTGGCCGGGGTATCTGCTTACTCTGGCGGTGTTCCGGAGCGGCAGGACAGGACGCATAGCGGTGGCGGGCGAGAGGGACGCGGCTCTGGCCGGGAGGTTGGCCGCACTGGCACGAACCGGTTTGTCGGCGTCGGCGGACGCGGCGATGGACCGGTTCGCGCGGCTGGTCGCGAACGTGCTGGATGTGCCGGTGGCGCTGGTGGCGCTCGCCGAGGACGGCCGGCAGGTCTTCCCGGGCATGGCCGGGGCGGGCCGGCCGTGGTCGGTGTCCCGGCAGGCCGCACTGGCCGACTCCGTGTGCGCGTACGTGGTGGAATCCGGCGCCCCGCTGGTGGTGGCCGATGCCCGTACCGATCCCCGGACGCTCAGCGGACCGGTGGTCACCCACCTGCACGCGGCCGGTTACATGGGCGTGCCGCTGACTGATCCCCGCGGTGTCGTCCTGGGCGCGCTGTGCGCGGTCGATCCCCGCCCGCGCCGGTGGAGCGAGCGGGAGGTGCAGGCGCTCGAGGACCTGGCCGCCGCGTGCGAAGCGGAACTGCGGCTGCGGATCGTCTCCCGGCAGGCCGAGGAGGCCCGCGCCGAGACCGCCGCGCTCCTGGCGCGTTCCGAGCTGGTGCTGCGGGCCTCGGAAGTCCTGGCCGACACCACCGGGGTGGAGGAGGTCCGCACCCAGGTCGGTGAGCTGATCACCAGCGATCTCAAGCCCGTCTACGTCGGCTTCAGCCTCGAACCCGTATCCCGCCCGGCCCGTGCCCGCAGGCAGCCGCGTGCCCACGCCCAGGCGCCGCAGGTCGACCCGGACGGCGGCGCCTGGCCCACGGCCCGCGCCGTGCAGGACAAGCGCCTGGTGGAGGTGCACGGCGCCGGCGAAGTCCGTGCCGCCTACGGCCGTCACGCGGCCGCCCGCTGGGAAAGCCTCGGCTTCGCCTCCATGGTGTGCCTGCCGCTGACCGGCACCCACCGCACGTTCGGAGCGCTCGCCCTGGCCTGGGACACCCCCCACCGTCCCGATGTGGCCGAACGCGCGGTCCTGTACGCCGTCAGCGGCTACGCCGCGCAAGCACTGGAGCGGGCCCTGTTCCTCGACGACCGCATCGACGTCGCCCGCCAGCTCCAGGAGGCCATGCTCACCGACCTGCCCACCGTCGACGGCCTGGAGATGGCCGCCCTGTACCGCCCCGCGGCCGCGCAGGACATGGTCGGCGGCGACTGGTACGACGCCTTCACCCTCAAGCGCGCCCCCGACGGCGAAGCCGCCGCGCTCGCGGTGACGATCGGCGACATCACCGGCCACGACATGCGCGCCGCGACCCTGATGGGACAAGCACGCAGCATGCTGCGCCAGGCCGACCACGACCACCCCGACGGCGGCCCCGTGACCGCCGTCCAGGCACTGGAGAGCGCCAACACCGCACTGGACCTCGACCTGTCGGGCACCCTCGTCCACGCCCACCTCACCCCCGCCGCCGACGGCTGGACCCTGACCTGGACCAACGCCGGCCACCCCGCCCCCCTGCTCGCCCGGCCCGGCCTCTCCTGCGAGCAACTCGACGGCCACGACCTGCTGCTCCACCCCAGCCTGCACGGCCACCACCGCACCCAGCGGCGCCTGCACCTGCCCGCCGGCGCCACCCTCCTGCTCTACACCGACGGGCTCGTCGAACGCCCCGGCCAGGACATCGACGCCGGCATCCAGCGCGCCTGCGCCCTCCTGCGCGAGGGCAGCGGCCGCCCGCTGGAGGAACTGCTGGAGACGATCGTGGACCGCGTCGCGGGCGACGCGCCCGGCGACGACGTCGCCCTCCTCGCCCTGCGTGTGACCCACCCGCACCACGCCGATCCGGCATAGTGCGGCCCCCACGATTCGGCCCGGAGCAGCGGGGCGTAGCTGCGGGGATCGCAGGTAGGGTTGCTGCCGTCACGCCGGGAGGTGTGTGGTGTGCCGGGAAGTCTGGTCGGCGATCTGACCGTCATGCCGGAAAGGCCACGCCGTGCCGCCTCAGTGTCCTGCCTCGAACGATCTGATCGAGGAAGTCTTGCGTCGTTTCGAGCTCTATGCACGGATTCGTGCCGGGCGGGACAGCCTGCTGCATACGCAGCGCAGTTCGGCCCAGGACGAGGACATGGCCTTCCAGGAGCTGGAGGCCGCCATGGTCCGGCTCCGTGAGAGGCAGGGCTGAAAAAAGAGGGGGCGCACAGGCAGCCGTGTGGACCCTTGGTGCGATCCAGCGCCGTCGGACATCCGCCGCCGCATGAACCGCGACTACCCGGGTACACGCGCGGGGATGTTGTGATTGGGGGGGGGCGAATGACGCTCGTAAGGAAACCGGACCCGGCGTCGGCGGACGGCGCGGCGCCGGACAGGCCGGTCATCAAGACCAGTGCCGCCCTGGTCGGAGACGGCACGGACATCGCCCAGGGCCGTCACCTGGCAGCCGCCTTCCTCACCCGGGTCCAGGCCGAACACGGCCTGCCCGTCTCCCAGCGCGCCATGGACCTCACCCAGCTGGTGGTCAGCGAACTGGTGACCAACGCCCGTAAGTACGCTCCGGGACCGGTGCTGCTGGACCTCAAGATCACCGGTGGCACGGTCGAGGTCGTCGTGTGGGACTCCGAGCCGGTGCTGCCGGTCGCCCGGGCCGCGGACGCCGGCCGGGTCGGCCAGCACGGCCTGGAGATCGTGATGGCCGTCGCCCAGGGCTTCGAAGCGCAACGCGAGCCGGTCGGCAAACGCATCACCGCCCGCATCGCCCTGGCGGACGACCCGGGCGGCGCCCTCTCCGGACGCCGGCCCCTGTAGCATCCGGCCGCTTTTCAGAAGGGACGCGAGTCGTCACGCGCCGGACCGGGGCGGCGGAACGGTTGGCCCGGCTGATGCCGGGGAGTTGAGCTGCTCGGGCGTGCCGAGGGCGCGGTTCGAGGATTGAGAGACTGTGGTCATGGACATTGCCCGAAGGAACCATGTGACCGTCACCGGCAACCCCGAGGGGCGTGCGGTGGTGCTGGCGCACGGGTTCGGCTGTGACCAGAACATGTGGCGGTCGACGGTTCCAGCGCTGGCCCGGGACTACCGGGTGGTGCTGTTCGACTACGTGGGCTCGGGCCGTTCGGAGCCGACCGCCTTCTCGGAGGAGCGCTATGCGTCGCTCCAGGGGTACGCGCGCGACGCGGTCGAGGTGTGCGAGGCGCTCGACCTGCGCGACGCGGTGTTCGTCGGGCACTCGGTCAGCTCGATGATCGGGGTCCTCGCCGCCGGCATGGCTCCGGAGCGGATCGGCGCGCTGGTGATGGTCGCGCCGTCTCCGCGCTACATCGACGACGACGGTTACCGGGGCGGGTTCAGCGCCGAGGACATCGATGAACTGCTGACGTCGCTGGAGTCGAACTATCTGGGCTGGTCGGCGGCGATGGCCCCGGTGATCATGGGGAACGCGGAGCGGCCGGAGCTGGGTGTGGAGCTGAAGAACAGTTTCTGCGCCACCGACCCCGACATGGCACGCGTCTTCGCCCGGACCACGTTCCTGTCCGACTCACGCGACGACCTGAAGAGCGTGCGGGTGCCGACGCTGGTACTGGAATGCACCCAGGACGCCATCGCCCCGCGCGAGGTCGGCGCCTACGTCCACCACGCCATCGCCGGCTCCACTCTGGTCACCCTGGACGCCACCGGGCACTGCCCGCACCTGTCCGCGCCCGAAGCCACCAACGAGGCGATCCTCGCCTTCCTGGGGGACCTGCGATGATGTGCCGCGCCGACCAGCAGGGCGACCCGCAGGACGCGGACGACGGCACACTCGACACCGCGGCCTTCGCCGCGCTGCTCGAGGACAGTGCCGAGGACCTGTACGACCGTGCCCCGTGCGGGTATCTGTCGACGCTCATGGACGGCACCATCGCCAAGATCAACGGCACGCTGCTGGCCTGGATCGGCCGGGAACGCGAGACGGTGGTGGGCCGGATGCACTTCGCCGATCTGCTCACCGTGGGCGGCAGGCTCTACCACGAGACCCACTTCGCGCCGCTGCTGCGGATGCAGGGCGAGATCAGCGGGATCGCCCTGGACATCAAGCAGGCCGACGGGGGCCGGATACCGGTGCTGGTCTCCTCGGTCGTCAAACAGGGCAGCATGGGCGAGCCCCTCCTCATCCGCACCACCGTCTTCGACGCCCGGGACCGCCGGGCCTACGAAGAGGAACTCCTGCGCGGCCGGAAGGCGGCCGAGGAAGCGCGCAGGCAGGCCGAAGCCGACCGCGCGCGGCTGCAGGAAGCCCTCGCCGTGCTCCAGCAGTCGCTGCTGCCCGACACCCTGCCGAAGCTGGCGGGGATGGAGACGGCCGCCTACTACCACACGGCATCGCCCGACCGGCTGGGCGGCGACTTCTACGACGTCTTCCCCATCGACGGCAAACGCTCCGGATTCTTCCTCGGCGACGTGTGCGGCAAGGGCCCCCAGGCCGCCGCACTCACCTCCCTGACCCGCTACACCCTGCGTGCCGCCGCCTTGCACAACGCCGATCCCGTCTCCGCCCTGACCACGCTGAACACCGTGCTCCACGAGCGCTACGCCGGCAGCGGAGACCCCCGCTACTGCACCGCGATCTACGGCACGCTCGTCCCCGACGCCACAACCGGGCAGGTCGCCGTCCACCTCGCCTCCGGCGGCCACCCGCCCTGCCTGGTCCTGCGCAGCGACGGCACCGCAGGCTTCCTGCCCACCCCCGGCGGCCTCCTCCTCGGTGTCCTGCCCACGGCACGCTTCGCCACCGCCACCACCGTCCTCGGCCCGGGCGACACCCTCCTGCTCTACACCGACGGCCTCACCGAAGCCCGCACCGGCCAGGACCGCACGAGCCTGTACGGCGACGACGCCCTGCTCGGCTTCGCCGCACGGCACGCCGGGCAGCCGCCCCGCACGGTCGTCCGGGCCCTGACCGGCCTGCTGGACGGCTTCGGCGCAGGCCTCGAGGACGACACCGCCGTCCTGGCCCTGGGCGTCCCGGCAGCCGACCCGCACCCCACAAGCAGCTCATGAGCCCGCTGAAGATCACCGCCCGTGACGCCGCAACCGGTCCGGTTCTGGCGGTCTTCGGCGAACTCGACTACGCCCACGCCGACGAACTGCGCGAACGGATCTCCCTGACCACCGTGCGGCCGGGCCAGCGTCTCGTCCTGGACCTGGCAGGCATGGAGTTCTGCGACTCCAGCGGCATCACCGCACTGCTCGCTGCCCGCAACCACGCCCTCGCCGCCCAGGCGGACATCGTCCTGGCGGCCGTACCGGCCCACACGATGCGCATCCTGCACATCGTCGGCCTCGACCAGATCTTCCCCCTCGCACCCGACAGCGAGACCGTCACCGGCGCAGATGCCGGCCGGGTGTGAGAACGAGGCTCGCGGGCATCACCCGCGAGCCCTGAACCCGGCGGTCACAGCCGGCGAGCGACGACGCCCGGCCGGCGGGGAGAATCGCCCCCATGCGGATTCTGATCATCACCGCCGGCTCACGCGGAGACGTCGCCCCCTACACGGGCCTCGGCCGGCGCCTGCGGGACGCGGGCCACCACGTCACCGTCGCGGCCCACCCCTCCTTCCAGGCACTCGTCGCCGGCTGCGGACTGGACCACCGGCCGATGCCGGGCGACCCGCAACAGCTCATCCGGGACTGGGCCCGGGCCACATCACGGGAGGAGACCCGCGCGCTGACGAGGGCGTACGCGGACGGGCTCGCCGACGGAGTGGCACAGGCCGTCGCGGCCGGAGCCGACCTGCTGCTCACGGCCTCCGGCCCGGCACCGCTCAGCCGCACCGCCGGCGAAGCGTTCGGCGTCCCCGTCCTCGGCACCTACCTCGTCCCGGCCCTCGCCACCGGACGGTTCCCGCTGCCCAACGCCCACAGCACCGACGACCTGGGCACCGAGGGCAATCTCGCCGCCGGCCGGGACGTGCTCAGACGCGCGGAAGCGGTCTTCGCGGGCGCCGTCACCGCACTGCGCACCCGCCTCGACCTACCGGCCGAGTCCCCGGCCTCGGCGGACGTCCGCCCGGTCTTCCACGGCTTCAGCCCGCAGGTGGTACCGCGCCCCGAGGACTGGCCGTCCTGGGCCCACGTGACGGGCTACTGGTGGCCCGCACGCCCCGACGGCTGGCACCCACCGGCCGAACTGGCCGACTTCCTCCAGGCCGGGCCGCCCCCGGTGTTCATCGGGTTCGGCAGCATGGCGGTGGGGCAGGGAGAACGGCTCAGCGAACTGGTGGCCGCGGCGGTGAAACGGGCCGGCGTGCGCGCGGTCGTGCAGGCGGGCTGGGCCGAGGTGAGCGGCCGCGGCGCCGACGTCCTGGCCGTCGGCGACGTCCCGCACGACTGGCTGTTCCCGCGCACCGCCGCCGTCGTCCACCACGCCGGGGCGGGCACCACCGCGGCCGGACTGCGCGCCGGCGTACCCGCCGTGCCGGTCCCCGTCATGGCCGACCAGCCGTTCTGGGCGGCCCGCCTGTGCGGACTGGGAGTCGCCCCGCGCTCGATCCCGTTCCAGGACCTCACCGCCGAAGCCCTCGGCGACGCGATCACGGCCTGCGTGTCCGAGCCGTCCCACCACCGCCGCGCGGCCGAACTCGCCCGCGCCATCGCCGCCGAGGACGGCAGCGCCCCCCTGCTCGCCCACATCGCCTCACGCGGCGCCGCGTGAGGCCGGCCGGCGCGGCTCAGTCCCCGAACCCCCACACCGCGAAGTCCGTCACCTTGCGGTAACCGATCCGCTGGTACAGGGCGTTGCTCGTGGGATTGGCAAGATCGGTGAACAGGAGCACATGGGCCGCCCCGCCCGCCACGGCGGCGCGGCTCACCTGAGCGGTCACCGCACCCGCGTAGCCGCGGCCGCGCAGATGCGCGGGCGTGTACACCGGAGCCACCCGCACCTGACCCGCCGACTCGGGGGTCACCCCGGCCATGGAGACCGGCACGCCGTCCGGGGCCTCCCAGAAGGTGACACCGCCCTGGGCGATGCGGCCGTCGGCCCACGGACCCGCCCCCTGTCCGGCACTCTGCCCGACCGCCTCCTTGAACGCGTCGTACCAGCGCATCAACAACTCCCGGTCGGCCGGCCCGGCCACCCGCGCCCGCCCCTCAGGAGCCGGCTCGGGAACACTCAACTCGTCCAGTTCGTAGAGCCGCTGACGCTGAGTGAGCCTGACCGCCGCACCGGTCTGCCGCTGCCAGGCGGCGGCGAGACCGGCCGCCGTGCCCTGTTCACCGGAGACCCCCGCGAGCCGATGACCGACGCCGGCCAGACGCGCCACCAGCGCCTCGGCCCCCTCGACACCGACAGGACTGAGATGAAGCGGGAACGGCGGCGTGTGCAGGAACGCGGCGCCGATCCGCCCGTCCTCACCGCGCGCCACCCCGAACAGGGGAGCCTCGTCGCTGTACAGATGCCGCCCCCGGCTGCACAGGGCAGCCAGCACCGTCAGCAGAACCGTGTGCAAGGCAGGCCGGGACCCCAGGAAACCACCCGCCCACTCCCTGAACTCGCGCGGGTCATCGGTCAGTTGC
Source organism: Streptomyces sp. WI03-4A (assembly GCF_033792105.1). NCBI lineage: Bacteria > Bacillati > Actinomycetota > Actinomycetes > Kitasatosporales > Streptomycetaceae > Streptomyces > Streptomyces sp. WI03-4A. Next base: position 136,225 of record NZ_JARAUO010000008.1, on the reverse strand, counting down.
CAGTCATCAGGACGCATACGACCATGATCCGGCCCCACGGTCCCGCCCCGACACCCGTTTTCGTTCGCCCTGGGCAGGAGGCTGCGTGTGCGCGGTGGGGGACTGAGGACCGGACGGGCGTGTCAGCGTGCTGTCAGCCGGTCCTGCCACAGTTGTTCCTGTGAACGGCGCAAGGGGGCCAGCCCCCTAGGCCGGACACAGGGAGAGGTGCCCGGAGTGGTTGATCGGGGACCAGCGAGCTCGCCTCACGGTCGGGCCCCTTTGGGGGCCCACGCAGGTTCGAATCCTGCCCTCTCCGCAACAAACCCCTTCGGGTGTCGAAGCCGGGTGGAAGGCTGCCCGGCATGAGAGCTTCCAGCCGACCCGCTGGCTCCGAGGTCGGCCCGCGACTTCGCGGCGCGCTTTTGCCCCGGTGCCCAGCTCACCTAGTCAGAAATCGTCGGGGTCCTCCTCGACCTGTAGCCGTGCGGCGATGTCGGTGGCCCAGCCCAGAGCCCATGCCCGCAGAGCGTCGATCTGATCGGGCTGGAGCCCGTAGTCGGCGTAGTCCTGGTCATCCCACCACTCAGCGCCGGCGAGACGGTCGTGCAGGTCTTCCAAGCTGAACTCGTATCGGGCGTGACGGCGGCCGAAGTTCTCGAGCTCGGCTCGGGACCGGTGCTGGGATGCGGCGTGGACGTCGATCAAATCGCGCACCGCACCTCTGTCGGCAAGGGCGCGCACCTTAGTTCCGATCACGTCATCGAGCGACAGGACGGGGCCGTACTCGCTGGATGCGGGAGGGTGCCACAGCACCTCTTTGAGGACGTCGACCTCGCACTCTTCGCCTGTATCGGGGTCGGTAACAAGGAGCCGACCGGAGAGAGCACCAATCTCAATCTGTTCGACCTGCCAACCACGTTCCGTGAGCCCCTCACTCACGACCAAGCCGTGAGCTTGGACTGCGTACCCGCCAGTGATCACCAGTGGATACGGAGTCCCGATGTCGAGGATGTCGGTCAGGAGACGACGGTGCAGGTCGGAGAGGCTCACGCGGCAGTGACGGCCTTGTCCTTGTCCGCGGGCAGCTCAGGAAAGCGGGCCTCCCAGGCGTCGCGCAGGGGGCGGCTGATCAACGTCCGCAGAATTGGCCACTGGGCGATGAGCAGGCCGCGGTTGAGGAAAGCGACCAAGTCCTGCTGTTGCCCCTCCGCCAGTACGGTGCGGTAGAGGCTCATCCGTGACCGTGGCTGGCTGAGCCCGTACGAGCGACGACCAGACCATACGACGTGCAATGGCAGATCCACCGTGCCGGTTGTCGGCCCGGCGAGCTCCTCCAAGGACGTGGGAAGCCGCGAGGCGTACTGCTCGCGCAGCATCGTGTATGCGCTCGGCGTCGAGGTGGAGGGCACGGACATGCCTCTTAGTATCGCTCCACGAGCCTCACCATGACCACGGAACCGGACAGCCCGCGTGGAATAGCGGCAATGCCTGCAGTGGGCAGATAGACGCAAGCACGAGCAACGGCTCCAGGCTCAACCGTGCGGCCCGGCAGCAAACGAGGCCGAAGACCATGCAAAACGATCACGCTCAGATCGGCAGTGAGTACCGGGCAGCCAAAATCAATGAACGCGGTCTGCGGCGTCGGGCCCGCATGCAGGGTCCGCCACGAACGAACTCAGCCGATACGTGGTCGGCTGCACCAGACGGCCACACAGCGTGTCGATCCGGAGCGTCGATTCGTCGATCTGGATCTCCCCGGCACGCAGACGGCGCATATAGGTCTGCCACTCTTCCTCGTCTTGCGTCTCGAAGACCACTTCCCACCGTCCTGCGCCCACCGCGTCACGTGCCGCGAGCTGCCGTCTCGCGGCCTCTTGCCGTCGTTTCCTCTTCCGCTGTCCTGGCACCAGACCAGAATCGGCGACCGATGCCGGCACAGCAAAGCGAATAACCCCACCGAAGCCTCGCCGCGTCAGCGCGCTGTCAGCCGGTCCTGCAACAGTTAGTCCTGTGAACGGCGCAAGGGGGCAGACCCCGGGGCCGGACACAGGGAGAGGTGCCCGGAGTGGTTGATCGGGGACCAGCGAGCTCGCCTCACGGTCGGGCCCTTTTGGGGGCCCACGCAGGTTCGAATCCTGCCCTCTCCGCAACAACCCCCCTTCGGCAGCTCAGGGAAGTGGTCCTCCCAGGCGTCGCGCAGGGGACGGCTGAGCAACGTCCGTAGAGTCGGCCACTGGGCGATGAGCAGGCCGCGGTTGAGGGAAGCGACCAGGTCCTGCTGCTGCCCCTCCGCCAGTGCGGTCCGCTAGAGGCTCATCCGTGACACTCGCGGCGCGGGCAGCCCGGCCGTAGCCCTGGCCATGATGTTCAAGCTCGTCGAGCCCGCCCAGGCTCGCTGGCCGCGATCACCGGCGCCCACCTCGTCGCTCTCGTCCGCTCCGGCGCCAGATTCAAGAACGGCGTCTTGATCGAGCGCGCCGAATCCACGGCGGCCTGATCACATGTCACCCGATGCTTGGCAGTGCGAAGCGCCGGAAGTCCGGGACCGCCATGTACAGCGCCAGCATGACTGCCACCACCAGCAGGCCCCCGCCCGTGACCGCCCACATGGGACCGACCACGGAGGCCGCTGCGCCGTGGACCAGGCCCGCAAGGCGTGGGCCGCCGGCGGCTATCACCGTGTCGGCGCCTTGCAGACGACCTCGCAGCTCGTCGGTGACGACGCTCTGAAGTGCGGACTTGCGGTACGCGCTCAGCACAGTGAGCGCAGCGCCGGCCAGGACGAGCAGGGCCGAAGCCGCCGCCAGGGACCGGACCAGGCCGAACCCGGCGATGGCCCCGCCCCAGCAGCAGACCGCGCCGCAGATCGCGGCGCCATAGCGACGGTCCCGGGTGAAAGTCCCGGACAGCAGTCCGGCCAGCACGCTGCCGACCGGGATCGCCGCATACAGCACGCCCACGACGTCAGCGCCGCGCAGTCCTGCGGCGAGCTGCGGATACACCGCGTAGGGCAGGCCGAGGAAGAGCGCTGAGAAGTCGGCGGCGTAGGTGACGACCAGGACCTTGTTCATGGTGAGCAGTCGGAGCCCGGCCAACACGCCGTTCCCGCCAAGGCCGCGTCCGCCGGAACCTACAGGCGGCAGCGGCGGGAGGCGCCACACGGCCAGGAGCGTCGCTGTGAGCGCCACGGCATCGATCAAGTAGAGCGCGGGGCTCCCGACCACAGGCAGCAGCGCGCCGGCCAGCAGCGGGCCCGCGATTCCCGCTGACCAGGAAGCCGTCGACTGCAGCGTGTTCGCCGCCGGAAGGACTGCAGCGGGTACCAGGCGTGGGACGACTGCGCCGCCTGCGGCGGCGTTCGCGCCGAAGCAGGCCTGCTGCAGCCCCACAAGGACGAGCAGTAGCACCACCGAACGAAGGTGGGCCGCGGCTTGGAACCACAGCAGCAGCGAGGCCACCCCGATCCCGGAATTGGTGCACAGCAGCACCAGACGTCGGTCGGCGGTGTCCGCCACGGCTCCTCCCCACAGCGACCCGAGGACCATCGGAACGAAGCCGACAAGACCTGCGAGTCCGACGTCTGCGGAGGAACCGGTCAGGCCGTAGATCTGCATCGGCACGGCCACCGCCGTGAACTGAGCACCCGACGTCGTGATCGCACCCGCGAGCCACAGTCTGCGGAAGTCCCTGTGCCGCAGCGGCTCGATATCCATGAAGATCCGCATGGCCAAACGCTGGGGCTTGCCCCTGCGGCAAGGTCAAGGCCTGCCCACAGGAGGTCAATGACCGTGGTCTCTGGCATCGGGCTCGCATGCGTGTCAGCGTCCTGTCAGCCGGTCCTGCGACAGTTGGTCCTGTGAACGGCGCAGGGGGCCAGCCCCCTAGGCCGGACACAGGGAGAGGTGCCCGGAGTGGTTGATCGGGGACCAGCGAGCTCGCCTCACGGTCGGGCCCCCTTGGGGGCCCACGCAGGTTCGAATCCTGCCCTCTCCGCAACACGGTGGTGCCTTTCGGGCGCGCGATGAACACCACCGATCGGCCGTAGTCGGGGCCAGGGCCGCGCCGTCCCGCACCGGACAGCACAGCCCCGACCGTGCGACCCCGACCGCAGAGCACGGTTCCGGCCTTCGCGCCCCCGCCCCTGCGGCCGGGCCCACCCCTGCACCCCCGCCCCCGACGCCGGCCGGGCACACGACCCGCCGCCCCGCCCTGACGCTGTGTGCGCAACGGCGAAATGACGAGTCGTCACCGCATCGTCCGGACCGCCCGCACGCGGACGATCCCGGCCCGGCCCTGCCCGGGCCCCTGCCCGGGCGGCACTCAGGTGAGTGCGAGCTTCAACGCCGCGACCACAGGCCCCGAACTGGTGGAGGGGACCCGCCACCGGTAGGCGTCACCCTTGCCGTCGACGTACACGAGCGTGCCGCCCTTCTCGGCGTCGGTGATGTCGAAGGCGAGGGTGTTCCTGCGGAAGGTGCCGACCGGGACGGTCGGGCCGCCGTCGGCGAAGCCCGTGGGAGCGATCCTCGCCGCGCTCCTGCTGTTCCCGGCGCCGACGGTGTGTCCGTTGGCCGCCTTCCAGCGGAAGCCACCGGTCTTGGTCGTCGCCGTGACAGGGGTCCTGGAGCGGTTCTCGGCGCTGAAGGTGACGACGGCGTACAGACCGTGCTCCGCGGTGCCGCTGCTGGTCCTGCGGAGGTAGAGCACGGTGTCGGGGGTGATGCGCATGGTCCCGTGGCCCCCGGCACCGGCGGTGTCGGCGCTCTGGTTCAGCCTGAGTGTGGTGTGCGCACCCGGCTTCTGCCCGCTGTCGTGGTCGCCGCCGGTGCAGGCGGTGAGAAGTCCGAGGCAACAGGCGGCGATGAGGGAGGTGGAGACGGCGGTGCGGCGCATGATTCCTCTCGATGGCGGGGTGGCGAGGCTGTTCGGCCCGGCCGTAGGTGGCTTGCCGGTTCAGGGTCGTTGCTTGACCTTGTCGACGATGGCATGGCTTTCGAGCGTGAAGGTGCGCTTGTACGTCTTCCTCTTCCCGCCGCTGTCGGAGGTGCGGGTGTCGGCGTAGCCGAGGAAGTCGTAGGTGTTGTCGGCGAAGATGAGGACATCGCTCGTCGGCAACTGGTGGAAGGGGTCCTGGTAGGCGATCGCGATGCTCGCCCGCCCCTCGGTGTCCGTGACGCCAGCGGTCGCGGTGACGCCGGGAACCATGCCGAGCGCCTCGAACGCGGCCGCGCGCAGCCCCGGCGGCATCACCGGCGTCCGGTGCAGGAGCCCGACGAGGCCGAACTCGATCGTCGGCCAGTCCTGCGCCCTGATGTCGGCGATCGGCGCCGGCCTGCCGCCGGTCAGCTGCTTGCGCACGGTGAGGACCAGGCCGGCGGGATCGGTGGGCAGCTTCTTCAGCTCCTGCCACCGGGCGGGCGGCCAGATCGACTCGTTGGGCTTCAGCGGCTGTGACCACCAGCCCTTGCCCACCTCCATCGTCCACCCGCGCTGGGAGCCGTCCACCGAGCGCCAGTTCTCGTCGACGAAGGTCCGTGTCCGGCCCGTCGTGGTCTCCGTCTCCCTGACGACCTCCTTCGTGTAGATGAACTGGTCGTCACGCGGGGCGAGCCGCTTCTCGTGCCGCCGCTCCGTGGCGGCGGCGGCCTTGAGGACGGTGGCGGCGCTGACCGGTCGCAGACGCGGAGAGACGGGGCCCGGCGCCGCCGCGGGCCGCTCCTCGCGGATGGCGCCGACCACCACCACCGCACCACCGACGACGGCGGCCACCACGGCGGTCGCCAGGACGGCCCGGACGACCGGCCGGCCCAGCAGACGGGGCCGCAGCGGGACGACCGGCCGGCCCAGCAGACGGGGCCGCAGCGGGCCCGTGGACACGGCGGCTCCGGCATCCCGTTTCCTCCCGCCCACACCCCCGCCCGCCCCGCGCGAGCGGGCCGGAGCGTCATCCGGCCGCTGCCCGATCCCTGCCAGCATCCGCTCCCGCCCGGCTGCCAGCCCTTGTGAGTCGGGACGGGGGATCTCGGCGCGCATCCGTCGCAGCAGCGTCATGTCATCCATCCGCGCACTCCTCGCGTACCGCGGTGGGGTCCACCCCACCAAGAGCCTTCTGGACCTTCTTGCGCGCCCGGTGCAGCCGCGAGCGCACCGTGCCGACCGGGATCTCCAGCGCCTGCGCCGCCTCCTCGTAGGAGAAGCACTCCCAGGCGATCAGCAGGAGCACGTCCCGGTCGCCCTTGGAGAGATGGGCGAGCGCGGCGGCCAGCTGGCGGGTGACCGCGGTGGCGGCGACCCGGTCGTCGGTGCTGTCGTGGCAGTCCGCCACCACGGGATCGACGCTGGTCCTGGCCAGCGCGCGGTACTGCGTCACTTCGAGGCGCCGGTGCTGGGACATCAGGTTGCCGGCGATCCCGTAGAGCCACGGGCGGACCTCGCCCCGGGCCGGGTCGAAGCGCTGCCGGCGGTGGTACGCGACGAGGAAGGTCTCCGCCACGACGTCGTCCGCCAGCCCGGCGCCCAGGCGGCGCGCGACGTAGCGGTGGAGGTCGGGGGCGTGCCGGTCGTACAGCGCGGCGAACCCCCGGGAGGCGTCATGGTCCTGGAGCAGAGCCGCATCCTCGGCGGGATCTCGTCGACCCTCCGGTCGAGAGAGTGCTCTCACATGGAGCTCCTTGTGTGTCGTACCTCCGGGCCACTCGTGCGGACCGGTCAATCGCACTCCGCAGGAGCGGGCATTCGAGTTCACGCCGCAGGCCCGGGCCCGGAGGTGCCGCTCGGCCGACGAGGGCGGGGCACAGCGGGCGAAACGGGGTGAACGTCCCCTCGCCTTCCTGCGGTTCAGTGCAAATGACCGGTTTTCCGGCCGGGAGATCGTGACCGCGACGTGATCTGCCGCCCTAGTGCCTGCCCACCTCTCCTTCATGGCGGTCGAGTTCGGACAGCAGGCGGCGCAGCGATGCCCGGGTGGCGCGGATCTCCTCGTCGGGGATGGCCGCGAAGAGGGTGCGGTGCAGGTCTTCGGCCCGGGCGGTGACGCGGTCGAGTGCCTGCCTGCCGCGGGGGGTGAGGGTCAGCAGGGGGGAGCCGCGGTGGTCCGGGTTGGGCTCGAAGGCGGCGAGTTCGAGGGAGGTGAGGTCGTTGGCGACGCGCTGGATGTTCTGGCGGCTGACGCCGAGGCGGCGCGCGGCCTGCGGGACGGTGAGCGGGTCGTCGGAGGCGACGCTGAGGACCTGCCACCGGGCCTGGGTGAGGCCCTCCGCGGCGGCGGTCCGCTCGCCGAGCCGGCGCAGGGCGCCGGCCGCCTCGAAGACGTCGGCGACCAGTCGTGCTGTCTCGTCCGGCATCGCACCCAACCTCTCTTGACAACATGTTGCTAGCAAGACAATGTGTTGTCACAGTACGGGATCGGCCACCCGAAGGACAGACCATGCCCAAGATCGACCTCTACCGGAACGTCCACATGGGACAGCGTGCGCGGCTGTTCACCCTCGCCACCGAGCTCGGCGCCGCGGACCTCACCCCCGGCACGGCCGCCGCCGAGCAGGCGGAGCGCTGCCTGGCCATGACGCGGGAGCTGCGCGAGCACGCCGACCACGAGGACACCTTCATCCACCAGCTCCTGCGGGAGCGGGCCCCCGAGGCGGCCGACGCACTGGAGGCCGAACACCTACGCCTCGACGCCGCCTTCACGACCCTGGACGAGCAGGCACGCGCACTGCCCGGCACCCCCGCCGAGACCCTGCCGGAGGCCCAGCACGCGCTCTACCTCGCCCTGAACGAGGTCATCAGCGCCTACCTCGCCCACCTCCACCTCGAGGAGACGGTCGCGATGCCGGCCCTGTGGCAGTACGCCGGCGACGCCGAGCTGGCCGCCGTCTTCACCGCCTTCCGCGCCTCCCGCAGCCCCGAGGAAGCGCTGGGCGACCTGCGCCGGATGCTGCCCGCACTGCCGCCGGCCGTGCGGGCGGCGCTCATGGGCGGGGCCGTCGAGGCGGCACCGGCCCAGGCGGCCGAACTCCTCGCCGCGGCCACCACCACCCTCAGCCCCGGCCAGCGCCGACGGCTCTACGAGGACCTCGCGGTGCCGCAGGCCCCGGCGCTCCAGGGCCGGCCCTGAGACAGGGACAGGCAGGGCCTTGAACAGTGGTGCGACGGCTGGTGGGATGCGCGGCACGAACGGACACCGCCACACCGGAGGTTCACCGTGCTGCGAGCGTTACTGAGGGCCGCCGCGATCGCCGCCGCGCTGCTCATCCCCGCCACCACCACCGTCCCCACCACCGCCACCGCCTTACCGCGGGCCGGGAGCGGCGGCCAGGACATCCCCCGGCTCACCGACCGGCAGGGACGCGTCCTCACCCTGCGCGGCTGGAACATCGAGGACAAGACCCATCGCGGCGAGCAGGCACTGACCGCCATCACCGAGCGCCATCTGCGTGACCTGCGGGCCCAGGGCTTCGACTTCGCCCGGCTGCTGGTCTTCTGGGACGACCTGGAACCGCGGCCCGGACACTACAGCGAAGGCTACCTGCGAAAGGTCGGACGCATCCTGGACTGGGCCGACCGCTACGGCGTGAAGGTCGTGATCGACGCCCACCAGGACGTCTTCGGCCCGGCCTTCGGCCACCGCGGCATCCCCGCGTGGGCGACCAGGACCGACCAACTGCCGTTCACCGCGCACCCGGACGACTGGTTCGCCGAATACTTCGAGCCCGCCGTGCAGCGCGCCTTCACCCACCTCTACGAAGACCCGGATCTGCGAAGCGCCCAGACACGGATGTGGCGCACCCTCGCCGCCCGCTTCGCCCACCACCCGGCCGTCCTCGGCTACGACCTGATCAACGAGCCGATGGGCGAGGCGCGTCCGGGGGAGGACCTGGCGACGGCGGCCCGCCGGATCGAACGCGATCAGCTGACCCCGATGTACAACCGCCTCGCCCACGCGGTGCGTTCGGCCGACCGGGACGCCTGGGTGTTCGTCGAGCCCACCCCGATCGTCGGCGAGGGCGTCCCGACCGGGCTGGGCCGCGTGGAGGACCCGCGCGTCGTGTACGCGCCGCACTTCTACGACTCCGCCATGGAAGCGGGCTCCGACTACGACCCCGGCGCCGGCTGGATCGAGGCGTACGAGCGGGCCGTCACCGCCTACCCCGAGCGGTACCGGGTGCCGGTCGTCGTCGGTGAATGGGGGCCGCCCGCCAGCGGCCTGCCGCACATGAGCCGGTTCTACCGTGACGCCATGGCCTCGCTGGGCCGCTACACGTCCGGCTGGGCGGGCTATGTGTGGTGTTACGGCGGCGGGTACTGCGCGGTCGACGACGCCGGCGTGTTCCGGCCCAACAAGGAGCTGACCGTCGAGCCGTACGCGCCAAGCGTCGCGGGCCGGGCCGTCCGCGCGTCGTACGACCCCGGGCGGGGCGTGTACGAGCTGACGTACCGCGCGGGGGCGCGGGGCTCGCGGGTGACCGTGCTGTCCGTGCCGCCGGGCACCTGGCGGATCACGGCCACGGGCGGCGCGAGCGTCGTGCGCGGGCCGGACGGGCCGGCCCGGGTGCTGGCCGCCCCCGGCAGCCGGGTGACGGTCACGATCGAACGCGGCTGACGCGGCTGACGCGGCTGACGCGGCGGACGTGGCGCGGCAGCCGGAAACCAGCAGACCGCAGACCCGCAGACCGCCGACCCGCAGACCGCGTACGGCTACGTGGTCGGGACGAACAGGGCGTTGATCGTCCGGTTCGCGTTCATGGTGAGCTGGTAGCTCGGGTTGTTCCCCTCCAGCTCGATGCCGTCGACCGCCCAGGCGTCGAACCGGAAGCCGGGGTTGGCCACGGCGGTGACGGTGACCTGCGTACCGGGGTCGTACGGGCCGTACTCGCTGACCCGGACCGTGCCCGCGCCCTCGGGGTCGTGGGAGAGGTTGAGGGAGTGGCGGTTGGTCACCAGGGAGGTGCGGTACGCGGACACGGCGTCGACGTTCTGACGCGCGAAGGCTGCGTTGTTGTTGTTGGCGTTGCCCAGCGCCTCGCCGTTCCAGGTGCGCTCGGTGTTGGAGTAGGCGTTGACCACGTTGCACGGGACCGGGCAGGCGTTGCTGTAGGCCATGAGCGTACGGTTCTGCCCGCTGGCCGTGACGAAGCCGTAGTTGAACGTGCCCGCGGGGGTGGTCCCGCCCTGCCTCGTGACCGTCAGGCGGTCGTGCTGCAGCCCGAAGTTGTGGCCGATCTCGTGCGCGAGGTTCTCCCAGGCCGTGATGGACCCGAGGCTGGTGACCGAGAACGCGGCGCCGGCGGTCGACGCGGACGCGTTCGGAGTGGGCAGGTTCGCCGCCCCGGAGCTGTCCTCGAACGGGACGGCGGCGATCAGCGCCACCAGGTCAGCGCCGTAACGCTGCCGCTGGGCGGAGGCGGTGGAGCCGAGGGTCAGGTTCGTGGGGTTGCTGATCATGGCCAGCAGCGTGTTCACGTTCTCACGGGGGACGTTGGTGGCCGCGGTCTCGTACGTGTTGACCACGTGCACGCTGGCCGGCACGCCGCTGAAGGCGAGCGCCCTGTTGAGCTGGTTCACCCCGTAGGTGATGCGGGTCAGCACCGCCTGGACACTGCCCGCCGTGGCCACCGTGGCCGGCGTGTAGCCGACGACGATGTCGATGGCGGCCGGGTCGTTGGGCGTGGCCCGCGCGGCGGCGGTCCGCGAACTGTACGGCTTGCCGGAGACGGGAACCGTGTCGACACCGCGCCCGCTGGGCGGCAGCTTGAGCGGGTTGATCTCCTGCAGCAGGTACTTGCCCGGGTGCTTGGGCACCGGCTGGTACGAGTAGTCGCGGGAGCCGTCCGTGATGACGCCGGAGAGGGTCACCGGCCCCTTCTTCTTGGCGCAGGCCCCCAGGACGGTCACGGAGATGGTGTGCTGCGCGTTCTTCGGGTCGTGGCCGCTCCAGAACACCGAGCCGTCCGCACGCCGGCTCTTGAAGTCCTGCACGGCGGTGAAGCCCTTGCTGTGCTTGAAGAGCGGGAACGTGACGCGATCGGGTGTGCCCTGCTTCGTCTTGCACAGGGAACGGAACGCCTGGGCGTCCGTGCGCTGCACGGCGGAGCGCACCACCCAGGGCTCGTGCTTGCCCCCGCCCGCCTGCGTGCCCGCCAGGGCGGCGGGTGCGGCCAGGGCGACTGACAGGGTCGCGGTGAAGGCGGTCGCCGCGGCGCAGGCGACTAGCGAAAAGCGAGGGCGCATGGGGGAGGTGGCCTCTCAAGTGGGGGTTTTCGCCTTGTATCCCGTGTCGGCGATCACGCCATGCCGCTCTGCCGGTTCCGCACGGCCGACCGGGCAGTGAGATTCACCCGTACTGTCGCGGCACCCGGTCCGGTCACCGGGTACGGAAAGTGCCGCTGTAGACGTCCGTACGGTTGTGCGGCGCGCCGGAGTGGGTCTGGGTGAGCACCGCCCGTACCCCCGTGCCGGCCGCCGCCAGGCCCTGGTAGTCGCCGAGGAAGTAGCCCCCGGCGAACGGCGCCTGCAGCCAGTCGAAGACCGGCGAGATCCGCCGTTCGCTGCGGCGCCCGGGCTTCCCGTGCGGCCAGGTGGCCAACTGGTAGGCGGTGGGCAGGGTGGTGGTGTTGCCCGGCTTGAGGAAGCGCAGGTCGTAGTAGGTGAGCGCGAGGGTGCCCCGCTTGTCGACGGCGATCGAGGGGGAGAAGGCCGGCACGCCCTTCGGGCTGACCAGCTCGGGTGCCCGCCAGGTGCGTCCGCCGTCGGTGGAGCGCACGAGCTGGACGGAGTCGAACTTGCCGGCGGAGAAGTCCGAGCCCTCGTAGGCCATGTACAGCGCACCCGTGCGGGCGTCGACGGCCGGGCTGGGCAGGGTGGACCCGGCGCGCAGCGTTTTGGCGGGGTCGTTCGGGTCGACCTCGGGGACGGAGGTGTCCCGGGCCACGGTGACCGGGGCGCTCCAGGTCCGTCCGGCGTCGTGCGAGGTGACCGTCGCGTAGTGGGCTTCGGTGACGGTGTTCAGGTCGTCGGAGTAGGTGAGCGAGTCGTAGAAGTCGTGCAGGGTGCCGGTGCGCCGGTCGACGACGATGACATGCCCGATGGTCTGGGTGTTGGGCACGGCGTCGGTGCGGACGAACGGCCGGGCCTTGCTCCAGGTGCGGCCGCCGTCGCGGGTGAGGGAGATGTAGCCCGGGCCGTCCAGGGAACTGGGGCCGGGCGGGTCGTTGTCGAGGCGGTCCCAGACCTGGTAGGCGGTGCCCTTGCGGACCGGGTCGGCGGTGAGCGAGGGCTTGTCGTTGAAGAACGGCTGCTCCTCGACGTGCGTGGTGGTGAGGTGGTGCCAGGTGCGGCCGCCGTCGCGGGAGGTGGCGGCCAGGAGGGCGCTGCGGGTGCTCCGCGTGAAGTCGACGCCCTCCCCGCCGGCGTAGACGGTGCCGTCCGGTCCGGTGCTCACCCAGGGGTCGGAGGCCCGTTCGAAGTCCGCGCCGCCGGGGGCGCACAGGCTGAACGGCAGCGTGCTGCGGTGGAAGCTGCGGCCGTCCGTGCTCCAGGCGGCCGCCAGGCCGCGGGCGCCGCCGTCACTCCAGCGGTCCTGCTGGAACACGGTGACCACCCGCCTGGCATCCCGCGGGTCGACGGACAGGTACGGCTCGACCTCGGTGCCCGGGTAGACGACGCTGTCGGGGGACTGCGCGCCGATGGTGCACTTGGCGTACGGGTCACCGGGGGACACCTTCACCAGCGGCGTGCCGCCCACCTGGTGGTCCGCCACGGCGGGAGCCGCGCCGGCGAGCGTGGCGAGCAGCAGGGTGCCGGTGGTGAGGGCGCTCAGGGGCAGCAGGACGCGCATACGGGATCTCCTCCGGGCCCGGCGGCCGGGCTACGCGACCGCCGTCGTCGGGCGGCCTGGGGCACGGAGGACGCACCGGAACACCGGAACACGGGGATGAGAGCGACTCCGCTTGATCCTTCTCGGCGCCGCGTCCGGCGCGCTTGATCGGCCGAAGGGCGGAGTCCTTCAGCGGAGTCCTTCTGCGGAGTCCTTCGGCACAGTCCTTCTACGGGCCGGCGGGAGGCACGAAGCACGGCGGAGCCGACCGGCGGCGTACCGTGCCGGTCGGCTCGCGTCCGTGGCCGTCTCGCCCTGTGCGGGCGGTGCCACACTGGAGGGCGTGGCGGAGACGGACCGACAGCTCACCCAGCGGCTGGAGCGGGTCATCGTGGACCTGCTGGAGCGCCGTGCCGAGACCGCTTCGATCTGTCCGTCCGACGCCGCGCGCGAGGCCTACGAGGGGGACGGCGAGGGCTGGCGGGACCTGATGGAACCGGCCCGCCGAGCGGCCTGGCGGCTGGTGGCGGCCGGCGAGGTCGAGGTGACCCAGGCCGGGCGGCCCGTCACCGAGGCCGAGGTGCGCGGCCCCGTACGCATCCGCCGCGCACGCCGGTAGCGGCACCGGCACACGCTCGTTCGGTGGCCGGCCGGGACCGGCACGCTCGTTCGCTGGCCGGCCGGGCCGGGTGGAGCCGGGGTGTTCGCGCCGCCGGATCGCCGCTGATCGCCGCTGGATCGCCGCCGGGCTCCTGCCGGGGGCGGCCCCGGCAGGAGCCCGGCGTCCGTGGAGCGCGGGCTACCACGTCACCGGCAGCTCCAGGGGGAAGCGCCGGATGGTCTCCGTGTCCCAGCGCAGCTCGCTTTTGGGCACGGCCAGACGCAGCCCGGGGAAGCGGGTGAGCAGAGCGCCGAGGGCTACCTGGAGTTCCTCCACGGCGAGCGGGGCCGCGACACAGTGGTGTCCGCCCCAGCCGAACGTCATGTGGGGGCGCGAGGGGCGGTCGGGATCGAACGCGTGAGGTCGCGGGAAGACCTCGGGATCGCGGTTGGCGGTCAGGTAGGACACGTGGACGAAGTCGCCGGCGCGCACCAGGGTCCCGTCGATCTCGACGTCGGCCAGCGCGAGGCGCGGGATGCCGACGCCCTTGCGGAAGGGAATGATGCGCAGCAGTTCGTCGAGCACCTCGGGCAGCCGCTCGGGGTGCGCGACGAGGCGCTCCCACCAGTGCGGCTGGGTGAGCAGGGTGTAGCTGATGTTGCTGATCTGGCAGGTGGCCGTGTCGTTGCCGCTCAGCAGCAGCGTCATCGCCAGTACGGCCAGTTCGTCGTCGCTGAGCGGCTCGTCGGAAGCGGCGGCCAGGGTGCTGATGAGGTCGTCGCCCGGACGGTCGCGCCGCTGGCGCACCAGACGGCCGAAGTAGGCGCGCAGCTGGCGCTTGGCGTCGGCGGACTCCTGCTTGCGGCCGGGCGCGGTGGTCAGCATCCGGTGGGTGTACTGCAGCAGGGGGGCACGGTCGGCCCGGTCCACGTCCAGCAGTTCGCAGATGGTGTGGTGCGGCAGCTTCAGGGACAGGTGCGTCACCAGGTCGGCGGGTGGGCCGTGGGCGGCCATCTCGTCCAGGAGCGCGCCGGTCACCTGCTCGATGGCCGGCCTCATGCGCCGTACCCGGGGCTTGGTGAACGCCTGCGTCGCCGCTCTGCGCAGACGCTGGCTGTCGGGCGGGTCGATGACGTTGATCGATTCGGGTGAGACGATCGGCTCCGGCGTCAGTCTCGGGTAGTCCCGGCCGACGATGGCCGCCCGGCTCAGGCGGGGATCGGTCGTCACCTGCTGCACCCCGCCGTAACTGGTGACCAGCCAGGCCTCGCTCTCGCCGTGGGGGAGGCGGATGCGGGTCACCGGGCCCTGCTCCATGAGGTCGGCGAGCGCGGGATCGAACGCGAGGTCCTCACTGAAGTCGAAAGGACAGCCGATCGCGTCGGTGCTGCCCCGCTCCGGGCCCGTCCCGTCCGGCCCGCCGTCCGTCCGGCCGGACGTCTGCCGACCGGTATCCGGGCATGCCGTCTCATCTTCGGGCATTCGTTCCATATTCGTTATTTTGTAGTGGGTGGTCGTCCCCTGCACCCCCAGTCCGCCCCGAACGGTCCCCTCGGCCCGCCCACCCACCACCCGAGCCCCGGACCACTGCCCCGGCCCCCGGCCCGCCCGTCGGGCGACGCGTCAGACGCGGACGCCGAACATGAACGGGCCGCCGATGGTGTCCATCGACTCGTACCGGACGACCGTGCCGGTGCGCGGGGCGTGCAGGATCTGCCCGTTGCCCGCGTACAGGCCCACGTGGTGCAGGTCGTTGAAGAAGAAGACCAGGTCGCCGACCTGGAGCTGGCTGCGCGTGAGCCGGGTACCGATACCCGACTGCGCCTCGGAGGTGCGCGGTATGGACACGTCGGCCTGGGCGTAGGCCCAGGAGGTCAGGCCCGAGCAGTCGTAGGAGGAGGGGCCGGTGCCACCGCGGACGTAGGGCTTGCCGAGCTGGCTCTGGGCGGCCGCGAACGCGGCGGCGGCCCGGCCGGTCGCGGGGGCGTGGTGGCCGATGTCCACCCGCTCGGCGGAGGAGCGGCTGGCGCGCTGCTGCTCGGCGTCGAGCGCCGCCTTCTCCCTCGCGGTCAGGGTGTTCAGGAGCTTCCGCGCCTCGGCGAGCTTGCCCTGGACCTCCTTCTTCTTGTCGCCCAGCTCGGTGCGGGTGGCGGCCAGGTCCGTGAGCTTCTCGGCGGCTTCGGCACGCTGCTGGGCGAGTTCGCGCTGCTTGTCCTGGATCTTCTTCAGCGCCTGGACCTGCTGGCCGCTCAACTGGTCGAGCGTGGCCGCCTTGTCGAGGAAGTCGTCCGGGTCGGAGGAGAGCAGGAGCTGCACCGAGGGGTCGAGGCCCCCGGAACGGTACTGGGCGGATGCCATCGAACCCAGGCCCTCGCGCAGCCTGTTCAGCTCCTGCCGGCCGCGGGCGACGCTGTCCTGGATCGTGGAGATCTCCTTCTGCAGCTTGTGCTGCTTGTCGTTGGCCCCGTTGTACTTCTCGGTGGCCTGCTCCGCCTGCTCGTAGAGACGGTCGACCTTCGCCTTCACCTCGTCCTTGCCGAGCTTCTCGCCCGGCGCCGCGTGGGCGGCGTTCGCGCTCAGCGCGACGGCGGCGGCGGCCGCGGTGGTCAGCACGCTCACGCGCGTGCGGCTCGGCTGTTTGGGCCGGCGATGGGACGTCACGGAAATCGGACTCCTGTTCCTTCGAGCACCAGCCGGTGCGCCGGTGGCCTGAGCGGGGGGTGGTCCTGCACAAGAGCGGGGGATGGTCCAGCCAAAAAAAGGGGGAGGGGAGTAGCGGCGTCCCCCGTCACCGAAGAGTGGATCACGGGCCTTCGGAGATGGACCATGCAGAACTACCGGCAGAAGTAACCCCCTTGCCCCCCCCCCGCGCCAGGGCGGGCGAAAACCCCTGTGCGCCGGTCCGCACACCTCTGCGATCATCCCCGGATGGCGCACCGTCTCGAATCGCTGGTCATCCGGCACACCCACCGCCTCCCCTCTCCGAAGGGCCCGACCGGAGAAGGGGCCGTCGCCGCGCGGCAGTTCGACGCGGCGCTGACGTCCGCGGGCTTCAAGCTCTCGGCGGAACTGCTGCAGCGGCTGTCGCACCTGTCCGAGGCCGCGGTCGTGGACACCGCCCGGCACACGCTGGCCACCGTGCGCGAGATGGCCGGCGACCACGTCCGGCACAACGTGTACTTCCTCGACTTCCCGGCCAACGTGCCGGACACCGAAGAGTTCTGGATGCGCTGCCTGGCGACGGCGCTCGGCGACGAGCAGGCCCGCGAGAACGTGCTGACCCAACTGGCGCGCGGGGTGCTGGACCTGCTCAGCCTCCCCGCCTACGGCCGCTACCAGCACACCTATGAGGACATGCTCGCGGCGCAGGACGAACTGGTCGCCTCGGCGGGCGACCGGATCACCGTCCTGCACCTGGGCCGGGACCTGGACGACGAACTCACCGACCTGTACCTGGCCCTGGCCGGCAGCACGACCCCGCTGGGCGAGGACGACCTGCGCGACCTCAAGACGCTCGCCGGGCGGTGCGCCTCGGGCCCCCAGCCGGAGGCGATCCCGGTCCGGGAGAACCGGGCGCTCGTCAACGAGGCCCGGCTCGGCGCCGGCGCCGGCCTCCTCCTCGACACCGTCACCGACGTGCTGCGGCTGGCCTGCGCCCTGTCGGGCGGCGACGTGACGCTCACGGAGCCGACCCGGTTCACGGCGCTGTCGCGGCCGGTGCGCCGGGCGCTGCTCGCGGGTCTCGACGCCGTCGTCGCGGCGAACCCCGCCAAGCTCGCCGACGTACACACCCACCGCGAGCCGTTCAAGCGGCTCGGCGAGCGCCTGCACCCGCATGAGTACCCGCGCTGGCCGCACGCCGCCGACGTGTTCGCGGTCGCGCGCGGCGAGAAGCAGGCCCCCTCCTTCGACAGCCGGCTCGAGAAGCTGCTCGACGAGGCGGACATCGCCGGTGCGGCGAAGCTGCTCACGCCCGCTCCCGGCAAGCTGTTCCGCACCCTGGACCTGCTGCTGCGCATCGCCGCCGACCAGGAGGAACGGGACGCGGTGGTGGCCGCCGCCGTGCAGGCCGCTCCCGACGTCTCCGGCCGGGTCCTGCTCTCGGTGCGCGAGCACCTGCACAACCGGGCACGCGAGAGCGACAACCCCCGCATCTTCGTCAACCGCCGCGGCCGCGCCTGGGTGAGCCCCGACTTCCGCGCGCCGCTGCCGGCCGCCGACCGCGACCGCCTGATCGCCGCCCTCGATGCCGAGATACGCCGCCGGCTCCCGGCGCCCGGCCGGCTGCTGCTCGACCCCGACGTCCTCGACGTCGCGCTTCCGCTCAGCGGCCGGGCCACCGCGCCCGGACTCGGCGTCCTGCCGCGCGGTTCGGTCTCCGCGGTCGAAGGCGAACGCCTGCGCTTCTTCGTGTACTGGAAGGAGAGCGAGGAGCGCACCGACTACGACCTGTCGGCGCTGCTCCTGCACGCCGACTACAGCACCGACTCCTGGCTCTCCTACACCTCCCTGACGGCCGTGGGAGGCAGGCATTCGGGCGACATCACCGAAGCACCCGAGGGGGCCTCGGAGTTCATCGACCTGTCCCTGGACCGCGTGCGCAGCACTTTCATCGTCCCGCAGGTCAACATCTACGCCGGTGAGGGCTTCGAGGAGGTCGAGGAGTCGTTCTTCGGCTTCATGCTGCGCGAGGGCGATCAGAAGGGCCGGCCGTTCGAGCCGCGCACGGTGCGGATGAAGTCGGAGCTGCGCGGGACGGGCCGGGTGGCGCTGCCGCTGGTGTTCCAGCGCACCGAGGACGGCCGGTGGCGCGCGAAGTGGCTGCACCTCTACCTGAGGGGCATCTCCTCGGCCAACCGGGTCGAGGAGAACCAGGTGTCCGTGTCGAAGGTGGTGCGCGCCCTCGTGGAACGCGAGCAGCTCACCGTGCGTTACCTGGTCGAGCTGATGACCGGCGACGCCACGACCGTGGAGCTCCTGGACGGCGAAGCGGTCCCGGACGAGCCCGTGACGTACATCGGCCTGGAGCGTCCCGAGGGGCTGCACCCGGACTCGCGGATCATCACCTGCGTAAACCTGCGCGACGTGATCCCTACCTGACTGCTAGCGTTGGCCTCACGGCGAGGCCATGAAGGGGCTTCCTTCTCAACTCCTTTCTGAAACGAGTTCCTTCGCTTTCCTCGCCGTCCGCTTCGACCGGGAGGCGCCCCATGGGGTGCCTCCCGTTTTCGTGTGCGCCGGTGACCGGCTTCCCGGGTGGTCATCCCGGGCCGGGGCCGCCGTCCGGAACCGGCAGGAATGTGACGTGCCGATGGGGGAAGTGAGGCTCTGGCGGAGGAAGTGACCATTGGGTAGTACGACTGCCGTATGGTCTCCGTGGCATATTCACTTATCTGTTTCGGCGAGGACCACGTGGCCACTGACAGTAATACGCACCCTCTGATCGAGACACTGGCCGCACAGCGGGACACGTTCCTGGCCCAGTGGGCCCGGGTGGTCGGTGACGACCTGCAGGGCAGGCTGAGCATCGCCGAACTTGGGCGGGAACTGGGCGAGTTGTACGACGCCGTCCTCAAGGCCCTCACCGAGGGCGGCATGAACGGCCGGGCCGAGCAGTTCGGCGAGACGCGCAGCCTGCTCATCGAGCTCTCGCGCAGCCGCGCCCGGCAGGGCTTCACCCCCACCGAGACGGCCCGCAGCGTCTTCGCCCTCAAGGAGGTGCTGGAGCCCGTCCTCGCCACCGACGAACAGGGGGCCCGCACCTACCTGCAGTTCGCCCGGCTGCTGGACGACCTCGGCCTGCTCACCACCGAGGCGTACATCCGCACCCGCGAGGAGATCATCTCCTCCCAGGCCGAGCAGCTCCTCGAACTCTCCACGCCCGTCGTCAAGCTGTGGGACGGCGTCGTCGGCGTCCCCCTGGTGGGCACCCTCGACTCGGCCCGCACCCAGGTCGTCATGGAGAAGCTGCTGCAGATCCTCGTCGACAGCGACTCCACGCACGCCATCATCGACATCACCGGCGTGCCGACCGTGGACACCCAGGTCGCCCAGCACCTGCTGAAGACCGTGGTCGCCGCCCGCATGATGGGCGCCCGGTGCATCATCTCCGGCATCCGGCCGCAGATCGCCCAGACCATCGTGGCCCTCGGCATCGAGTTCGGTGACATCCCCACCAACTCCTCCCTCGCCGACGCGCTGCGCCAGGCGCTCAAGGAGATCGCCCAGGACGCCCAGGACGACGTGCGGGGCCTGCTGTGACCGACCGCGTTCCCGTCCTCAAGATCGGTGAGATCCTCCTGGTCTCCATCCAGTTCGACCTGGAGGACCAGACGGTGCTGGACCTCCAGGAGGACCTGTCCCACCGCATCGTCGACACCGGCGCCAAGGGCGTCGTCATCGACATCTCGGCGCTGGAGATCGTCGACTCCTTCGTCGGACGCATGCTCGCCACCAACGCCTCGATCTCCCGCATGCTCGGCGCCGAGACGATCGTCGTCGGCATGCGGCCCGCGGTCGCCATGACCCTCGTCGAGCTCGGACTGTCCCTCAACGGCGTCCGCACCGCCCTCAACCTCGAACGCGGGCTGAAGCTGCTACGGCGTCTCACCGCAGGCCGCGCATGAGAGACTACGGCCCGTTCGCCGACACCGCCGAGAGCGTCGCGGTCGACCACAGCAGCGACGTCGTCAACGCACGCCAGGTGGTGCGCACCCTGGCCCAGCGCGCGGGCCTGTCCCTGGTCCACCAGACCAAACTGGTCACGGCGGCCAGCGAACTGGGCCGCAACATGCTCATCTACGGCGGCGGAGGCGTGGTGCGCGCCGCCATCGTCACCGACACCGGCCGCTCGGGCGTCCACGTCGAGTTCCGCGACCAGGGGCCCGGCATACCGGACGTCGAGGTGGCGATGCAGGACGGCTGGACGTCGGGCAACGGCCTGGGCCTCGGCCTCAGCGGCGCCAAACGCCTCGTCGACGAGTTCGACATCGCCTCCAGCGAGAAAGGCACCACGGTGCGCATTGTGAAGTGGGGCCGGTGAACACAGGCCTCGTCGCCGAGGCCGGCGATGTCCACTGGCTGCGCGCGGACATCGCTCTGGCCGCCGCCGCACGCCGCCAGGCCGGACAGCTGGCCCGCGCCGTCGGCCTGTCCGACGAACGCGTCTCGCGCGTCGAGCTGTGCGTGACGGAGATGGCCACCAACCTTCTCAAGCACGCCCACGACGGCTCCCTCGCCCTGCGCGTGGTGCGCACCCGCGACCGCGCCGGCGTCGAGTGCCTCTCGCTCGACAACGGCCCCGGCATCGACGACGTGCAGCGCGCGCTGCGCGACGGCACCTCCGCCTACGGCAGCCTCGGCATCGGGATGGGCGCCATCGAGCGGCTCGCCGACGTCAGCGGCATCCACTCCCTGCCCGGCCGCGGCACCGTCCTGTGCGCGCAGTTCTGGACGGACGGCCCCGCACCCGAGCCCGAGCCCGTCGCGACCGGCGGCCTGACCCGCCCGATCAGCGGCGAGCAGCTGTGCGGCGACACCTGGGCCGTCCGCGCCCTTCACGGCCCCTGCGCGCCGGCCCTGCTGCTGCTGATGTGCGACGGGCTCGGGCACGGCCCCCTCGCCGCCCGGGCCGCGGACCAGGCCCGGGCCGCCTTCCGCGCCAGCCGGCACATCAACCCCGAAGCCGTGCTGCGCGACGTGCACGAGGGACTGCGGGGAAGCCGCGGAGCCGCGGCCGCGATCGCCCTGATCGACCTGGCCGACCAGCGCGTCCACCTCAGCGGCGTCGGTAACATCACCGCCCTGCTCGCGCACGGCGACAGACGCAACGGACTGCTCTCGACCCCCGGCATCGCCGGCGTGCAACTGCCCCGCGCCCGCACCCACACGATGCCGTTCCCGCCCGGCACCGCCCTGGTCATGCACTCCGACGGCCTCAGCGACCGGTGGAAACCGCACGACTTCCCCGGCCTCTTCACCCAGGACCCCTCCCTGGTCGCCGGGCAGTTGCTGAACCAGACCGCGGTCCGCAGGGACGACGCCGGGATCGTCGTGGCCCTGCACCGGCCCTCATGACCCCAAGGCGATCCGCGCACGACGTGCTCACGATCGCGCTGCGCAAGCCGGGCGACGTGATCACACTGCGCCGCTGCACCCAGTCGATGTGCCGGGCCGCAGGCCGCACACCATCGCACCGGCCGGACGAGAGACAACGACGCTGGTCAACCCCTCCGCGTGTCACACGAGGCCGACACGGCAGCCCCTCCACACAATGAGGCGATGGCACTCGAAAGGACACGACCGTGGCCGGTCCGCCACCGCACCCGCCGCACCGGCCCGACCGCGGACGGCGGCCGGACATGACCGGACAGTCCCCCCGCGACGAGAGCAGCCGGCACGAACCCCAGCCGGCGGCCTACGGCGAGTCCCGCTGGCCGATGGCCGCAGCCGTCATCGCCGCCGCGGTGCTGACCCTGCTGCTGCCCGACGACCTGCGCCTGGGGCCCCGCTGGGCGCTCCCCGTCGTCGAAGGGCTGCTCCTGGTGGCGCTGATCACCGGCGACCCGGGCCGCATCAGCCGCCGCTCGGCCGCCCTGCGCGCGATCTCGATCGCCCTGGTCGGCGTGCTGGCGTGCGGCGCCATCTGGTCCACCTTCCGGCTGACCGACGACCTCGTGCACGGCGGCAACGAGACCAACTCCGCCGACGCCCTCCTGCAGGCCGGCGGCAGCGTGTGGGCCATCACCGTCCTCGCGTTCTCCCTGCTGTACTTCGAACTCGACAGCGGCGGACCCGCCGCCCGGGCCCACGACGTGCCACCCACCCCCGCACTCGCCTTCCCCCAGCACCTCAGCCCCGAACTGAACGCCCCCGACTGGCGCCCCCGCTACATCGACTACTTCTACCTCGGCTTCACCAACGCCACCGCCTTCAGCCCCACCGACGTCATGCCCCTGGCCCCATGGGCCAAGATCGTCATGGCCGTCCAGTCCGTCGTCTCCCTGCTCATCCTCGGCCTCGTCGTCGCCCGAGCCGTCAACGTCCTCGCCTGACGAGCAGCCGCACCCCCAGCAGCGCCCGCAAGTCCGCACGACGTGACAACATATTCGAACACGCGATCTAATACGGGTGTGGACGCCACCCCCTTCCCCGACGACCTGCTGCAGACGCAAGCCGCCTTCAACGCCACCTACGCAGCGCTCGCCGCGCCCCACCGCCGCGACACCACCGCCCTGCGCCGCCGCCTGCTACGCCTGTCCGTACGCCTGTGGTGGCACCCGTACTGGAACACCGCCCACTCGGTACCGGCGGCGCACACGCAGCTGCGCCAACTGGCCCGCACGCGGGAAGCGGCGCGGGCGGCGTGACGACCGGGGTCCGTCGTCGGCTGGTGGAGGTGCGGGTCAGCCGGTCGGTGGGCCGGTCGGGGGACGTACGGGAGCGGCCGGGCGGGCTGAACTGAATACACGAAAGGCCGACCGGCCCCAGTCCCCCCGAACAGCTTCCGAAGGAATCTCATGCTGAACGCCCGACGTCACCTCGCCGCCCGTATCGCCGGCATCTCCTGCATCGCCGCTGTCGCCGCCGGAACCCTCGGTGTCGCCAGCGCGGAGGCCGCGCCCATGCACCACAGCGCCTCGCACGCCAGCCACCACCAGCAGCACCACGGCAAGAACAGCAACAGCAGCAAGAGCAGCAACAGCAAGAACAGCTCGGCGAAGAACGCTGCTGCCATGCCGAAGGGCGGCAACACCCAGGGCGGGACCCAGGGCGCCGGCAACGGCAACACCCAGGGCGGCACGCAGGGCGCCGGCAACGGCAACACGCAGGGCGGGACCCAGGGTGGCGGCTCCGGGAACACGCAGGGCGGCACGCAGGGCGGTGGCTCCGGCAACACGCAGGGCGGGACCCAGGGCGGTGGCTCCGGGAACACCCAGGGCGGGACCCAGGGCGGCGGTTCCGGGAACACCCAGGGCGGTACGCAGGGCGGTGGCTCCGGGAACACCCAGGGTGGGACCCAGGGCGGTGGCTCCGGCAACACGCAGGGCGGTACTCAGGGCTGATCACTGACAGGCCGGTGCCCCGTGGAGACAGTCTCCACGGGGCACCGGCCTGCGGCCTGTGAGGGCTGTGGCCGGTTTGGTAGGAACACACAATCTCGCCCAGCCGAGGGATAGCCACGGGTGGCTCACCGCGTCGTGGGGGTCGTGAAGAAGGGGAGGGTCGATGGAGGCCTCGAGCCACGATGAATTCCGGGAGTTCGTAGCGATGCGCTCCACCGCGCTGCTGCGGCTCGCGGTGCTGCTCACCGGCGGGGACCGGCACGCAGCGGAGGACCTGCTGCAGATCGCGCTGATGAAGGCCTACGGGCGCTGGACGCGCATCGAACAGCCCGAGGCGTATGTCCGCCAGATCCTGTACCGCCAGCAGGTAAGCCGCTGGCGGCTGCGCAGACACCACGCCGAGACCACGGTGGGGGTGCTGCCCGAGCCCGGTGGACCGGCGGGCGCCGGGGCGGAGCCGGAGCTGCGGATCGCGTTGTGGGCGGCGCTCGGCCGTCTGTCCAAGCGCCAGCGCGCCGTGGTCGTACTGCGCTACTTCGAGGATCTGCCCGAGGCCGAAGTCGCGGCGCTCCTGGGCATCCCGGTGGGCACGGTGCGCAGCACGGCGCACCGCTCGCTCGCCAAGCTCCGTGCGCTCGTACCGGAGCTCGAGCCCGACGGGCCCGCGGAACAGCTGCGACCGCTCAGTTACACGGCGAAGGAGATCCAGGGATGACGACACAGCGGGTGGAGGAGAAGGTCCGCGAGACGCTGCACGCGGTCGCTCTGGACGGGGTGCTGGCACCGGGGGACCTGGCGCAGCAGGTGGTCCGGCGGCGCAGCCGGCGCCGTTTCTCACAGGCCGCGGGTACTGCGGTGGCCGTCGCCGCGATCGCCGCGGGAGCGATGCTCGGCCCATGGGGCAGCGGTGTGGCCGAACAGGGCCGCCCGGTGCGGCCGGCGGCGTCGCCGCAGGGCTGGCACCCGTGGCAGAGCAGCGTGGCGGGAGTCAGCGAGCGGGGCTGCCTGGCGGACGGATCCGCGCTGTACTGCAGCGGGTCGAAGTACGACGTGGTGAAGGTGGACGCCAACACCGGCGAGCGGCTGTGGAGCGTCAAGGTCAACGGCGGAGGCGACGGGATAGACCACCCCTTCGCCGTGCGCGACGGCGTGGTCTACGCCTACCGCAACCACACGGCCAAGCACGAGCCCAACGGGGACTACGCCGGCGGCACCGATGTGATGGCCGTCGATGCCGCCACCGGCCGGCGGCTGTGGTCGGTCAAGATGCCGCAGGACGACCGCACCGACCAGGCCGCCATGCTCATCGACGGCGCGCTGTGGGCGAACACCCCGTCCCTGCGCACCATGTCGGCCCTCGACCTGCGGACCGGTGAGACGAAGTGGAGCCACACCCGGGCCAAGGGTGAGGTGTGCCAGCGGGCCGTGCTGTCCGGTGTGCCCTACCTGCTGTGCTCACCGGACACCGAGGAAGTGCACGACACCGACCTCCTCCGTCTCGACCCCGCCACCGGCAAGGCCCACAAGGTCACCACCCTGCCCGGCCGGCAGGAGCTGCTCAGGACCTCGAACGACCGGATGGTCCTGGCCTCGACCACCAGCACGGCAGCCGACGACTTCCAGCTGACCAGCGTCAGCGGATCCGGGGCACGCACGCCACTGCCCGACCAGGCCAAGGGGCACATCGCCAGCTGGGCCGTCGCCGGTGACCGTCTGATCTCCGTGTCCTGGAAGGGCCAGGCCTCCGCCTACTCGCTGACCACCGGAAAGACCATGTGGACCGGCCCGGTGGGCGTCACGATGCCCGGCAAGGACACCACGGCGTCCCTCGCGCCCCCCGTGGTGTCGACGAGGCAGGCCACCGTGTACTTCTTCAGCCCGGCCGGCGACCTGTCCGGCCTCGACCTGCGCACCGGCAAGCAGGTCTGGCACGCGCACATCGACACCGGCACACCGCAGCCCGGCGGCCTCTCGGACAGGCCACAACTCCAGCTGTACCAGGACGTGCTGATCGCCAGGAACGGCAGCAAGATCTTCTCCCTCCTCCCACCGACCGGCCACTGACGCGAGCGACGGCAGGCCGGGGCGATACGTGGGGCGCCCCGGCCTGCCGTCCCGACCCAGGCGCCCAGACGGACCCCTCGGGGGTCACCACCACCCTCACGATGGCCCGATGTGGCTGGCTGGCGGGCGGGTTCTCGCCCGCCGGGCCGCGCCCTAGACTGCGACCGCTCCGAAATCTGACGATCTTTTGGAGGGTGTGCAGGATGAACCGAGCTCTCATGACCGCATTGGCGGCGGCAGCGTTGATCGTGTCCGGGGGCAGCACCACCGCCTCCGCTTCCGATGCCCCGCCGCGCACCACGCACGGTCCTTGCCAGTACACCCAGACCCCGGACGAGCCGGCGGCGCGGCCGGTTCCCCTGCCGCCCGATCCACGACACACCCCCGGTCACGGCACGGTCGGTGCGGCGGTCAGGACCAGCCAGGGCCCGCTCCCGCTGCGTCTGGACCGGGCGAAGGCTCCGTGCACGGTCCAGAGCTTCGTCCATCTGGCGCGGCACCGGTTCTACGACCGTACGGTGTGCCATCGGCTGACGGCGTACCCGACGCTGAAGGTCCTGCAGTGCGGCGACCCGACCGGCACCGGCGAAGGCGGGCCGGGCTACAAGTACAAGGACGAGCTGCCGGTGGACCTGCCGCCGGCACCGAGCGATCCGACCGGCGCCCGTCGCCTCTACGGGCGCGGCCTGCTGGCGATGGCCAACGCCGGGCCGGACACGAACGGTTCGCAGTTCTTCGTCGTCTACGGCGACTCCGCGCTGCGACCGAACTACACGGTCTTCGGCACGGTCGGTGCCGCCGGCCTGAAGACGCTCGACAAGATCGCCGCCGGCGGCATCGAACCAACTGCCCAGGACCCGGCGCCCGTCGACGGCACGCCCGCGCTGCGCACCGAACTCCTCAGCGTCCGGCCGTCCTGCCGGTCCTGACGCATCGCGGCGCGGTCAGCGCGGTCCGGCTACGCGACTGGCCGCGCAACGCGATACCGGTCACGAGGCGGTCGGCGAGCTCCGGCCGGGGCTTTCGGGGCCCCGGGCCGGGCGACAACGACGGCATCTCCCCCAGTAGGGGGAGGCACTCCCCTCGCGCGCGGGATCTCTCCATGGCGTGCGGCGGCTGTACTGAAGTGGCTGGAACGCCACGGCCACGGCGAGGGCACATGACGCCCCGCCCGCAGCCATGAAGAGGGGAATTCACCATGGGTAGTTGGACGCGACGGCGTCTGCTGCTGTCGGGCGCGGCCTCGGCGGCGTCCGCGGCCGGCCTCGCCACCACAGCGACCGCACCAGCCACGGCGGCCGGCCCGGCCAGGACGTCCAAAGTCACCGGATCGGGACGCGACGACGTCGTGGAAGGGCTGCGTACCCTGCCCGGGCTGAGGA
Organism: Streptomyces sp. WI03-4A; assembly: GCF_033792105.1. NCBI lineage: Bacteria > Bacillati > Actinomycetota > Actinomycetes > Kitasatosporales > Streptomycetaceae > Streptomyces > Streptomyces sp. WI03-4A. The sequence continues at coordinate 109,318 of NZ_JARAUO010000008.1, read as the reverse complement.
TCATCGAGGAGCGGCAGGGCGCCGAAGAGGGCTACCGCTACTTCGTCCTCTCCCTTCGTCAGCCGGTCGACCACCGAAACCGGGCCGCCGGCACCTTCGAGCAGCGCCTGATCCTCCTGCACACCTCCGCCGACCGTCCGACCGTGCTGTTCACGACCGGGTACGAGGCCTCGCTCACGCCGCGCCGGGCAGAACCCACCGTGCTGCTGGGCGCCAACCAGATCCAGGTCGAGCACCGGTATTTCGGCACCTCCCTGCCGCCGACGCCCACACCCGACTACTCCTTCCTGACCATCCGCCAGGCGGCCGACGACCACCACCGCATCGTCCGACTCCTGCGCACCCTGTACACCGGCGCCTGGATCTCCACCGGTGGCAGCAAGGGCGGCATGGCCAGCGTCTACCACCGCCGGTTCCACCCCCACGACGTCGACGGCACCGTGGCCTACTCCGCCGTGAACAACGTCGACGACCGCGACGACTCCGCCTACCTGCGCTTCCTGGACACCGTGGGCAACGCCGCGACCCGCGACGCCCTCAAAGCCGCGCAGCGCCGGCTCCTGCTCAACCGCGCGGACCTGGTCGCCCGCTACCAGGCCTGGGCGGCCGCCGCGGGCACCGGCTTCGACATCGTCGGCAGCGCCGACAAGGCGTTCGAGATCGCCGTACTGCGCGCACCGTTCATGTTCTGGCAGAACGGCGAGAGCGCGGACACCTCAGCCGTCCCCGGCCCGGACGCCAGCACCGACACGCTGTACGCGTGGCTCGAGGACACCGCCGCCCTGCCCGTCTACGCCGACGCAACCGCCCGCCACTACATCCCCTACTTCTACCAACTCGGCACCCAACTCGGTTACTTCGACGTCCCCACCGCCCACCTCGCCGATCTGCTGCGCCACCCGGACGCGATGCAGCCGCGCACCTTCGTCCCGCGCGACATCCCGATGCGCTTCGACCCCGCCGCGATGCCGGACATCGACCACTGGGTCAGCCGCAATGGCCACCGGCTGCTGTTCGTCAACGGCACCCAAGATCCCGCCGTCGCCGAGTCCTTCCACCCCCGCTCCCGCGACTCCCGCGTCCTGTGGGCCCCCGGCAGCAACCACCACGCCACCCTCTCCGGCCTCAGCCCCGACGACCGCGCCGAGGCCCTCACCCTCCTCACCCGCTGGACCGGCACCCGCTGAAACGGCACACCCTGACCCAGGCCCGCGGCGCGCGCATATGCCCCGAACCACGCGGAAGTAACTCCCGCTCTCAGGGCTTGTCGGTGCGAGGTAAGGGCACCTGCTGGCCAGGAGGTTGATAACGATGGTTCCCCTGCTTCTGGTTCTTCTGCTGGCTCTGATCCTCTTCGGTGCGGGTTTCGCGCTGAAGGCGTTGTGGTGGATCGCGGTGATCGTGCTCGTCGTGTGGCTGCTGGGCTTCGTCGTCCGTACGGCGGACAGCGGCGGCCGCAAGGGCCGCTGGTACCGCTGGTAGCCGACAGACGCCCGGCGCGAAGAGCGCGCGAGGCGAGTGGGGCCCGGCCGTATCCGGCCGGGCCCCACTCGCGCAAGACGGCCGCCTGTGTGAGCGGCTGGGAGGGATCGGGCGTATCGGGCGCGCCGCAGGGTACGTGAGTGATGCACCGGCCCCGCGGGCCCAGCAGTGGAACCCTGCTCCTCCTGTCTGCGGGGCCGCTGCCGACTCGCTCGCGACGCACTGGCCGACCAGGTCAGCCAGTGCTCCGCCACGCCCATCACCGCGGCCCCTCGCTCGCTGGGGAGGGGCTAGGGACTTCGCGTCGGCTATCAGGGGCAGACGGGAAGAGTACGGCGGTTGGAGGAGGAGACAGTGACGGAAGAGTCGTCGTTGAGGGCTGTGGGATGGGCGCGCTCGCTCCCGGTGAGCAGTGGGGCGAAGGGAGCCAGGGACTGGACACGCGCGCACCTGACGACGCTCGGCTGGGCAGCTACAGCCCCTGACCTGGTGGACTCGGTGGTTCTGGCTGTTTCCGAGTTGGTCACCAACGCTCACATGCACGCCCGCAGCACGGCACAGCTGATCCTCACGTGGGACGAGGAGTGCCTGCATGTGACGGTGCACGATGCCTCGCCGCGGCTGCCCGAACCGCGACACCCCGATGCCGGTGCCACCGGGGGCCGCGGTCTGCAGCTGGTCGACGCTCTCGCCGATGCCTGGCAGGCCCACCGGTGTCCTCGTGGCAAAGACGTGATCGCCTGCTTCCAGCCGTTCACGCGTCCCACTGACACATAGCGTGCTGCCTAGCGGCGCTCGATACCCCTGGCTCGGCGCGACGCCCCACACAGTGCCGCCACAGGTCTCGCAGCGCGCCGGCCGCCGAGGGCAGCCGGGGTTCAGTCCACCGGGGGAGCGACCATGACGAGCAGGGTGTGTGTCACCTCCTCGTGCAGGGCGCCGTCCAGGCCGAGGGACACGGACCCGTCCGCCGTGATCGCGAACTCCAGCCGCACCGAGCCTTCCAGGAGGTGGAAGGGATCGTCCCCGGTCCGCGCCGACGCCGTCACGCGGCGGATCATCGTGATCGCGTCGACCAGGACGGCGTCCACCGTGCCGTACCGCAGCTCGTGCTGTTGCGCCAGGTCAGGAGGTACGAGGGTCATCTCGATGACATGGGTGTCCCGGCGGGACACCGTGCGCCCGATCCTGAGTTTCATGCCGATGAACGGGAGCCGGAAGTTCAGGGAACCGCCGGCCGTCGCAGTGGCGAGGGCGTGCAGGGTGAGCCGCACCGAGGTGACACGCAGATCCCGCCCGGCCGCGGTGGCCGACATGTTCGACTCCATGACCGCCCGCTTGACGGCGGCCACCAGGTCCTCGACGGGCACGCCGTCGTCGGTCACGTTCACGTTTCCTCGCATCGGACGGGGGTGGGGACGACTCGGGCGGGACTGAGAACGGCAGGGGCAGGGGCAGCGGCGGGGGAGGGCGTGGAGACGATCGCGGCGGGATCGCCGTAGACCGTGTACGCCAGCCAGGTGGGGTCGGTCTCGTCGTCCCCGGCGTGGGAGCGGGCCCGGTGCACCGCCGTGCCCAGCGGCTCCCCCGCCGAGAGGGAGGCGTAGAAGATTTCCGCGAACCGCCGGGCGCTGTCGCTGCGCACCGCCCACAGCGTGCCCACGAAGGCGCCGGCGCCCGCGCCCATGAACTGCTGCGCCCAGCCGAGCATCCGGGTGTACTGCGGGACGGCTCCGGCCGCCCGGCAGGCGTTGATGAAGATGAGCGGGCGGCCCTCCTGCAGGGCGCGGCGGGCGACGGCGCTGTTGAGGAGAGCGGGGACGAAGGGGCCGTCCGCGAGGAGGATCGACGAACCGCCGCCGGGGTCGAATGAGTTGTGGCAGGTGAAGTGGAGCGGTCCCGTCGTGCCCGCGTCGATGACGGTGAGCACGCCGTCCAGCGTGTCGACGACGGTTCCGGTACCGAGGATCCGGCGGATGGACTCGATCTCGCTGTCGCCGTTGACCGGGGCCCGCGCGGAGACGACGTAGTGCGGTTCACCGATCGGCAGCGCGGACGAACGGGGCCGGCCCAGGCTGTTGCGCAGGACCGGGAACTGCTGGACCAGGAACCCCTCGTCACGGCCCGGCGCGATGGGGTAGAGGAGTTCCCACGGGAGGACGTCGTGCTCGGACGCGACGCTGAACGCCGTGATGTGGTCGCGCAGTTGCCAGAACTGTTCCTTGATCGGGTCCGGCACCATCTCCGTCCACAGACCCACCCCCGTCTCCTTCATCCAGCGTCGGGCGTGGGCGCCGGAGTACTCCCCGCGGCCCGCCGCCAGTCTCTGCAGCATGGCGTACGCGCGCTCCGCGGCCGCTTCCGGGGCGGCGGTGAGAGCCTGCGCCAGGACGGCGCCGTAGATGCACCGGTCGGAGATGAGACGGAACGTGTACTGGTCGCCGACCCGGTCCACGAGCAGCGTGACCTCGCCGGGGTGGGCGCGCATTCCGCCCATGTCGGCGGCGCTGGGCGGCCCCACCGCGTAGGGGCCGTCGCGCTCCACCGACACCTCCAGGCCGATCTCGGTGAGGAACGTCCCCCCGGCCCAGGCGCTGACCCGGACGCGGTGCAGGCCCGGTTCCCGGGTCAGGAACGCGAACCGCACCGGCGCGGGGGCACCGAAGGGCGGCACCAGCAGGGTGTGCTCCAGCGGGCCCTGGGGGTCCAGTCCGGCGGGCGCCCGCACGATGAGGGTCAACGGTGAACCGTCGCGCGCCGGCCGGAACCCGTCCAGCGGGGCCGACACCCCGCCGTCGTCGTCATCCGCCCCGAACGGCACCCGCACGACCAGGCTGACCGGTTCGGACAGCCCGGCGTGGGAGGGCATCTGGGCCGACAGGTGGTGCGTGGCCGTCGCGGGAGTGATGTCGGGCTCCCGTGCGGTCCCGGCCGGGGTCTTCTCGGACGCGGCGTCCGCGGGCGAGGCGTCGGCCACCCGGCGGGCCGCCATGTCGTCCCCCGAGGTGCCGGCCGGACCGCCGTGAGCCGTCACCGTGTCGGAGGTGTCGCCAAGGGCGTGCTCCGCGAGTGCACCGCCCCAGAGGTGCCGGACGTCCGCGGCGTCAGCGCGCGTCCACAGTCGCACGGCCTCGGCCGTCCTGCCGGTCCGCGCGAGACGACCGGCCAGCACCCGCGTCGCCGTCACGTCGTCGGTGGCGGCCATCTCCCGTAACTGCCACTCCACACCGGCGTCCGGGGCCCCGGACGCCGGAGCCGGCCGGGCGGCCAGGCGCGCGGCGGGGGAGGAGAGGACACGGTCGTCGAGCGCGTCCGCCGCCGCCCACCAGCGGGCGGCCTCCTCCTGCACACCGAGACGGGCGAGCGCGGCCGCGACCCGGCGGATGTGGTCCACGGCACGCGCCCGAGCCGGCCCGTCCAACTCCCCTCGGGACACCTGCGCACGCATGTTCTCGGGGGCGCGCCGCACCAGCGTCGCCACCGCCTTGACGTCATGGCGGTCGGCCAGCCGCCGCAGCCGCGCCTCCGCCTCGTCCGCGCGCCCGGCGCGGTCCAGGACGGCGACGAGGTCCCACTCCCACGGCTCACCGGCTGCGACGCCCCGGGTCAGCCAGACGACCGCTTCGTCGAGCCGCTCGACGTCGTCGCCCTCGCGCAGCCGCCCGACGAGGTCCTGCAGGGCATGGAGATCGCCGGCGGCGGCCATGTGCCGCAGCCGGTCCTCCGCCTCGGCCGACCGTCCGGCGCTGTCGAGGGCCGCGACGAGTTCCCGCTCCAGGGTGGCGCCCGCGTGCACGGCGAGCGTCAGCCAGTGGACGGCTTCGGCGAGCCGTTGGCCGCCGCTGTCGCGCACGAGGCGTTTCGCCAGGTTGCCCATGGCGCTCACGTCACCGGTCTCGGCCCGCCGGCGCAGCTGTCGTTCCAGTCTTTTGGCGCCCACGTGGTCCGCGAGTTGGTGCAGCGCGGACTCGTCTCCGGCCGCGATCGCCTTCTCCCACCAGGCCACGGCCTCGTCGTGACGCCCGTCCTCGGCCAGCGCGGTCGCCAGCACCCGCATGGCGAAGGCGTCCCCCGCCGCGGCCAGCCGCCAGCGCCAGTCCTGTCCCTCTTGACCGGCCTTGCCGCCCGACACCCACCCTCACCCCGCGCCGCATCGTCCCAACGGTTGACGGGACATCACAGTAGGGCGAGCCGGGGCGAAGCACCGCCGATTCCCGGCCGGGGCACACCTGTCTTCCCGTCCTCTGGGCAGCCCGATACGGCCTGGAGCTCTGGCTGGTGACACATCACTCGATACCGAGGGGGCCGATGCCCAGGTCCTCACGCATGAGGTGACGCATCTGCGCCATAGCCTTGCGTCGCCGCTCTATCAGGGGCGCGTCGTCGGCGGAGCCGACGGCCACTCCCCGGGCATAGGCGTCGCGGATCGCACGCAGGCGATGGAACGCCTCGTTCCCCGCCTCCACGACCTGTGGGGGGCCTACGAGCCAGAGGCGTTCGCTCGCCGTGTAGATGCCGGTGCCGCGCACGGCTTCCCGCACCGCCGCGTCGCGTGCCGACTCGGACATGTGGTCGCCCAGGGCGACGGCCCGTATCTCCTCACCCGCGGCTTTGAGTGCGGAGACATACTCCGTGTAGATCTCACGCCGTACTTCCAGAGCGTGCCGGGCTTCCTCCCGCCGCCACCGGTTGCGGTCGGCGATCAGAGTGGCTGCGATGCCGATGACGGCACCGGTCAGCGTGGAGAGCAGGGGCGTCCAGTCCATGTGTGGAAGCTTGTCGAGGCCGGTGCGCTGGCGCCAGTGGCTTTCAGCGCTCGCTCTGGTGCCGAGCCAGGGATCGCCAGTTGCACGCGGTTGGTACGCACGATGTTCGGTTGAGGCTCGAGCCTGCGAGTCGATGAGGACGACGCCGGACGGCACCGGCGGCCGCTGCCCCGACGTACCCTGACTGCACCGAGAGCATCTCGCGCAGCGCGACCACGGCGGTGCCGTTCCCGGCGAACGACGGAAGCGGACGGCCAGGAGCCGACCAGGACGGGACCGCCCGATGGACGTCACCGGAACGCCGGCCGAGGGTGTCTCCTCGGACGGAACACATACCTACCGGATGCCGGCCGCCAGGGTGGCACTTGCTCCAGGCGGGGGCCACGGACCGCTCCACGGAGCCTGGTGGCCGCGCTGCGACATGCTGGAACTGGAGCTGCCGGCGCTCCTCGGCTCGCTGGACCCCGGCCTCGGCATCGTCGCCCGCGTCACCGTGGACACCGTCGCCTGGCCCGGCGTCCCGCAGAAGGTCACACTGCCCGGCCGCGTGATCGAAGTCGTCCTGTCCGCCGTGGATGCCGAAGTCCATGCCATCGCCCTGGACTGGGACACCGCGGGACATCGAGAACTGCTGGTCATCCCGCCTGGTGAGTCGAGGGCGGCAGCAACCTGGTTGCTGGCCACAGCGGCCGATCCAGCGAACACCCTGACGGCCGCGCACATGCTGGCACTCGCCGAGGCCGGTTTCGAGGGTGACTGCAGGTAACCCCGCTTGGTTGGGCCGTCCGGCCTAGTCAGCGTGCGCCTGCCGAGCCGGAACGTAACCTCGGGCATCACTCTTCCGTGTGCATTTAAGGTCGAACTCCACCCATGACCCACGGAGAAAACCTGTCATGGCGACAGTAGACATTGGCGCATCGCGGAGTTACTGTCTTGTCGTACCCAGGAAGTCGAAGTGGGCACGGCAGACACGAACTGCCGTGCAAGCAGGCGAGAAGGACACGGTCCACAGGGACCGTGAGCAGCACCCGCGGTACCCAAGCAGTACAACCGAGTAGCCGAAGGTGAGGAGCAGAACGCCATCAGGATCGCCCGGGCAAGAGGAGTCCGCCCGGGTATCGCAGGCCCCGGATTGGAAGGTGGTCCCCGGTCACGCATTCGCGATCCCCGCAGCCTCGCCCTCCCAGGCCGATCCTGCGGACACAGAAGGCCGGCGTAGTCGCCGGTAGATGGTGTTGAAAGCTCGGGGCCCGGGTGCCAGTACTGGCACCCGGGCCCCCCGTCGCGTTCCCGAAAGAAGAGGTCTATGCCCCCTGCCGGTCATCGTCCCGTCGACAACCTTGACGACGACGACTATCCCGCCTACACCATGGGCCGGGCCGCCGAGATGCTCTCGGCCACCCCCGCCTTCCTCCGCGCCCTCGGCGAACATCGCCTGATCACCCCCTTGCGCTCCGAAGGCGGCCACCGCCGCTACTCCCGCTACCAGCTGCGCATCGCCGCCCGCGCCCGCGAGCTCGTCGATCAGGGCACCCCCATCGAGGCCGCCTGCCGCATCGTCATCCTCGAAGACCAACTCGAAGAAGCCCAGCGCATCAACGAGCAACTGCGCGCCCAAGACGACGAGCCGCAGCCCAAGACCTCGGCCTGATCAGGACGCCGGCGCGACATCGGCGCCTTGACTCAGCGCGACACCGGGGACCCCGGCGCTCAACGACTGGCCCGCAGTCCTGCGAGATCGGCTGTCGGGTGGGTCAGTCCGCCGGGGCCGCCAGGCCGCTTCGGCTGCCTGGGCGGTGTCGTGAACCGGGAAGACCGCGTCCAGACCGACGATGCCCAAGGTCTTGCTTCCCGCTCACTGCTGCTCTTCTCGGCCGGCGAGGGGCACGTGGACGGCCAGGGCTGCGGTGTCGTCGTCCACCCGGATGCCGAATGTGTCGAGGAGGCCGCGGACGGCTGTCATGACGCCCTGGGCGGTGGTGGGGACCAGGGTCCGGACGAAGTCGAGGAGGGCTTCGTCGCCGTAGCGTTCGCCGCGGGTGGCGGTGTGGGCCTCGGTGAGGCCGTCGGTGTACAGGAAGAGGGTGTCGCCGGGGCTGAGGGGAAAGGTGATGGTGGCGATGTGGGCGTCGGGCAGGACGCCGATGAGCTGGCCGCCGGGGGTGGGCAGGTAGTCGGCGGTGCCGTCCGCGCGCAGGAGCAGGGCCGGGGGATGGCCACCGCTGGCGAGGGTGATACGGAAGCCGCCCTGGTCGCCGTCGGGGGTGAGCAGGCCGAAGATGACGGTGCAGAACCGGGGGTCGGTGCCGTTGTACTCGTGGTTGAGGACGGTGTTGAGGTTGCTGAGAACCGCGGTCGGGTCGGGGTTGTAGACGGCGGCGGCGCGCAGGGTGTAGCGGGCCAGGGAGGTGACGGCCGCCGCTTCGGCGCCCTTGCCGCACACGTCTCCGAGGAAGAGTCCCCAGGTCCCGGCTGCGAGGGGGAAGAGGTCGTAGAAGTCGCCGCCGACCTCGTCGATCGAGGCGAGGTGGTAGTACGCGGCCACGTCCAGGCCGGGCACGTTCTCCAGTGCCGGGGGCAGCAGAGTCTTCTGCAGGGTGGTGGCCAGCTGCTGGAGGCGTTCGCGTTCGCGCTCGGCCTCCTGGCGTGTGCGCAGCAGCTCCTGCTCGTAGGCGCGGCGGTCGCGGGCATCGAAGAGGGTGGTGCGGATCAGCAGCGGCTGCCCGTCGCTGCCGGTCTTGACGGCGGAGGTCACCAGGACCGGCAGTCGGCTGCCGTCGGCCGCTCTCAGCTCCAGCGCGATGCCGCTGATCTCGCCCTGCATGCGCAGGAGCGGCGCGAAGTGCGTCTCGTGATAAAGCCGCCCACCGACGGTGAGGAGGTCGGAGAACTTTCTTCGGCCTACCAAGTCCGTGCGCTTGTAGCCCAGCCAGTTCAACAGGGTGGTGTTGACCTTGGCGATCTGCCCGTCCAGCAGGGTGGAGAGATAGCCGCACGGGGCGTTCTCGTACAGGTCCTCGATGCTGTCTTCCAGCAGAGCGGAGAAAGCCTGATCGTCGTCCGAGGGCTCTTCGGGGTCCGGGTCGGAGTCCTGGTCGCCATCGGTCCGGCACATCATCGCAGTGTCCCTGCGAACGCGGCGATCGCCTGGGCTGTCTCCTCGGGGGCGCTGAGCTGGGGGCAGTGCCCGGTGGCGCCAGGCCCGCCCGGCCGCCCGGACACCCGCGCCTGATTCCCGCTGCGCACATCCATACGACTCATCCTCGCAGACCCCGGATGCCGGAAACCGAGCCAGGATCGCGCCGGTGTGACGGAGGGAAGCACCGGCCGGGCGTCCCGGTACGCGCGCGGGTCCGCCGGCTGCAGTGGCGAATGCGGTAAAGGGTATGAATCGTGCTCTAAGGGGCATTCGGGAAAGAGGACATCACTACGTTCCGAGGAGCGTGTGCCCATGAACGCGGGAACGCTTCTGGCCATGTCCACGAGCGGGCTGCTGGCCATCATCATCCCGATTGTGGTGGTGCTCGTGCTCATCGGCCTGATCGCCCTGGCGGTCTCGCGGATGCGACGCCGTCACCTCCGCGAGCGCTTCGGTCCGGAGTACGAGCGTACGGTCGAGGGATCCGGTAACCGGCGCTCCGCCGAACGCGAGCTCAGGGACCGCGAACGGCGCCACGACGCGCTGGAGATTATGCCGCTGCCCCCGGCCTCCCGCGACCGCTACTCCCGGGAATGGGACGAAGTTCAGGGGGAGTTCGTCGACCGGCCGCAGGAGGCCGTGCACGACGCGGACCGTCTGGTCACCTCACTGATGCGTGAACGGGGCTATCCGACCGAGGACTTCGAGCAGCAGGCCCGGGACCTCTCGGTGGAGCACGGCCGCACCCTGGAGCACTACCGCGCCGCTCACGAGGTGGAGGCCCTCAGCATGCGGAGTCAGGCGACCACCGAGCAACTGCGGGGCGCCATGGTGCACTACCGCGCCCTGTTCGACGAGCTGCTCTCCGACGGCGGCGGCCGGGCCCACGCCCGGACCTGACGCCCTGCCCCACTTGCATGGAGGAACCACCGTGCACAGCAACGATGAAACGCGCAGCACGACAAGCGGCTTGTCCACCGGTGACCTCGCCCGCCCCACCGACCCCGGTACAGGCTCCAGAGACGAGGCGGGGATGGCGGCTCCCTCGTCAGCGCCGATCTACCCCGGCGAGAGCACCGGGCAGCCGGACGCCCGGCCTCCCGGCGACGAGCCCGGCGGGGCCGCTGCGGACCGCTCCGCGGCCACCGGCTCCACCGGGAGCCCGGCAGGCTCCGACGCCACCGAGCCCGTCTCCGGGACCTCCTCGCAGCCGCACGGCTCGGGCGCGTCCGCCGACGAGATGCCGCAGCTGTTGACGGACGGTGACGAGCAAGGCTTCCGCGACCGCTGGCAAAGGATCCAAAGCAGATTCGTCGACGACCCCCAAGAGGCCGTACACGACGCCGACGCCCTGGTCGCGGACGTTATGCAGACCCTGGCCACCACCTTCGACCAGCACAAGAAGGATCTGGAAGGCCAGTGGGACCAGGGCGCACGAGTAGACACCGAGGAACTCCGCGGAGCGCTACGCCACTACCGCTCCTTCTTCAACCGCCTGCTCAGCACGTGACCTACGGCAGCCAGAAAAGACTGGAGACACCATGATTGCCCTCGGAGTCATCCTGCTCGTCGTCGGGTTCCTCCTGCACATCAGCATCCTCTGGACGATCGGGATCATCCTGCTCGTCATCGGGCTCATTTTGTTCCTCCTCGGCTCCGTCGGTCACGCCGTCGGCGGCCGACGCCACTACTGGTAGACCGCGCGAGCGAGCCCAGGACCGGCGTGGTGGCAGGAGCACCAGGTCGTCGCCTACGGGGTTGGCGCGCCTGAACACGGAACTGAAAGCCGCCCAGCCCACCCGCCGGTGCGCCTGAACACCGGAGCCTGCGAGGTGGCCGCCAACCCCTGACCGCTGCCCGGTGGCCCTTGGCACGAGCTCGGCATTTCGCAGATGCGCTTGTCTCCCGGCTCATCAGCCGCATCTGCGCCCGTATCCCGACGACCCAACCGCGCGGTGACATCCGGGGGGTCGGGCCGCCGATCCGCGCGGTGACACGGGGGCATGCACAGGCCTAGGCCACGCGGTGGGGGTGGTGGTGAGTGACGCGCAGGCGGGTCTCGGCGAAGAGGTCGTCGTGGCCGGTGCTCCGGCGGGCGTTGCGGAGAGGGCCCTCGTCCAGGGCGTGGAGGGTGGCGTCGGGTGCTGTCGCCGGGTGGAGGGTGAGGGTGAGGGCGGCGCGCGGGCGGGCCGGGCGGCCGGTCAGGCGGACCTTCGCCTGGTCGACGCCCGGCAGGGAGCCGGCTTCCTCCGCGATCGCGTCGCTGAGAGCGCCGTGGCTGAGCTCGACGCCTTGAAGGGTGCGGTCTGTACCGAGGGGCACTGATGAGGGACGGTGCCGTCGCAGCTGGGCGAGCAGCCACCACAGCGCGAGCAGGACGACGAGGGTCAAAGCGGCGATGACTGCGGGCCACCACCACCAGCCCTGGCTGCTCCACCGGGCTCGGTCGGCAGAACCGAGAAGGACGTCGCGGGGGCCCGTCAGGGGCCAGCCGGCGGGCGGTGTCAGCTCCAGCCGCCGGTACAGGTCGCACCCGGCGGCGATGATCAGCAGCCCGCCGCCGAGCAGGACCAGACCGGTGACGGCCAGCAGGACGCGGTTGACGCGGTTGAGGACGGGATGCTGCGTCATGGCACGCTCCGGTGCTCAGTGCTCATCAATGGGTCCGCTCTCGTACGCGGACGGCGATCCGCGGGGGACGGGAGAGGGCGAGCCGGTCACGTTCCTCGCCGAGTGCGGCGGTGAGGTCGGTCTTCACCTGCTGCGGGTCGCGGAAGTGGACATCGGCGCGTGCCAGGATGCGGCGGCGGCCCATGCGGATGCGCGCGGTGCGGATGCCGGGCACCCGCAGGGCTGCGTCGCGCAGAAGAACGGCGGCGCTGGCACGGTCCAGTTGCGCCCGCACCTTCGCCGGGGACCGCATCGGCATCAGGCGCCGCAGACCCGGGGTGAGCGCCAGAACGACGAGCCACCCGCCGACGACGACCGCGAGGGCCGCTCCGGTCAGCATCCACACATCATCCACGGGTCGGCTGGCCAGGGCGTCGGCCACCTCCTGCCGCCAGGCCGCTGCCCGGCGTCCCGCCCGCACGGCGACGACATCGATCAGTGCCGCACCTGCCAGCACCCCGATCACACACGCGGCCACCGCGGCCGGGACCCGGCGCGCGGACCACAGGCGGTGGGTGGTGCGCCAGTTGTCCGAACCGGCTGGTTCCTTGTCCGGTGACGGCGCGTGGCCGTCAGCTCGCAGAGGGCCTGGGTCGTGCATATGCCGCTCCTTCGGCCGACGCCGTGCGACGAGCCGGTCGTCTCTACCGGACCCGTGTCCGGTGCGGGCCGGCGGCGGTCACCAGCCGCCGGACGGTGAGGGCGACCTCGTCCACGCGCATCCCGGTCAGCTGGGCCACTCGGTCGGCGACGTCGTGCTGGATCTGTTCGCAGACGGGAGCGAGGTCGCTGGGATAGGGCAGGTCCACAGCCAGGTGGAGGCGCACGGATCCGGCGTGTCCCACAGCGGAGGCGCTCGGCGCCGCCGCCCCTGCGTCACGGTCAGGCGGTATGGCCGCACGGTGCCGCTGCGCCACGCGGCCGGCCTCAGCGGCGATCCGCGCCACGACCTTGTCCGGGATGACGGTGGCACCCCGTTCGGCCGGCGGCGGGAGAGCGACGGGAGGCGGGGGGCCGGCTCGAACTCCTGGAACGGCGGATTCGCGCGGGGCCTTCACCGCGGCCTCCGCGTGCGCAGGTCCAGGTCGCCCTGCAGGACCAGGCCGGCGATCAGACCGGCTGCGCCCAGGACCAGAACCAGCAGGAAGGCCCAGAAACCGCCGAAGTATCCGGCGAAGCCCAGCGCCATGCCGGCGGCGAGGCCCGTGGTGGCTGTGTTCATGACTCACTCATCCATCTCTGGCGCGCGGTTCCCTTGAGATGACCATCGAGCGCCATGGGGCGGCAGACGATCACCCGGATCGGGTCACCTCACGCGCCCCTCCTGGCCGTCGTCGGAGTCCTCTTCCTCCGCGGGCAGGTGGACATCGTCGACGGTGATGTTCACCTCGACGACCTCCAGCCCTGTCATCCGCTCCACCGCGGTGATCACGTTGGTGCGTACGTCGCCGGCGATGTCGACGATCGAGACGCCGTACTCGACGACGACGTCGAGGTCCACGGCGGCCTGCCTCTCACCGACCTCGACCTTCACGCCTTGGGTGACCCCGCCGCCCGTGCCGGGGACCCGCTCGCGCATCGCGCCGAGCGCCCGGGCCATCCCGCCCCCGAGCTTGTGAATGCCCAGGACTTCGCGTGCGGCCATGCCGGCGATTTTGGCCACCACGCCGTCCGCGACGGTGGTCTTGCCCCGCGTCTCCGCCGGAGCACCCGCTCCGGTCCTGCCCTGCAACACGCTTTCGTTTCCACCTGCCCGGGCGCCTTGGCCGGTGGTGATGCTGTTGTCCGTCATGGCGCATCGCCTCGATCGGTCGTCGTGCCTCACGCGAGGCCCGTCAGAGACGTTGGACGTCCCGGCCCGGGCATCCCTCACACCCGGCTGATGTGATGTGCGTCACATTCCATGGGGTGGGTAGGTGACAGTTCTCCCCAGCCGTGAACCGAGGCGGCATGAACGAACGAACCGGTGTTGCACCGCTGGAAAGCGACTTGCCGGACTGGGTGCTGGCCGTACGGGCCGCCGAAGGTGACGAGGACTCTTTCGCCGTCCTCGTGCGCCGGCACAGCCGCCCCCTGCTCACTCTGGCGTATTACACGCTCGGCAACGCCCAGGACGCCGAGGAAGCCGTCCAGGACGCCTTCGTCAGCGCCTGGCGGCGCCTGCCCGACTACCAGCACCGGGCGCAGTTCCCCACCTGGATGTACCGGATCACCGTCAACCGCTGCCTGACCATGCGCCGCAGCCGACGCCCGACCGTCCCGCTGGACGCCACCACCGAGTCGGCGATGGACTGCGCATGGAACTCGCCCGCCCGGGCCGCCGAACAGGATGCCGCTGCGACCGCTCTGACCCGTGCACTGGACGGACTCGATGCCGACCAGCGCGTGTGCTGGATCCTTCGAGAACTGCAAGGCCTCTCCTACGAAGAGATCGCCCAGGTGACCCATACCAGCGAGCCCACCGTGCGCGGCAGACTGTTCAGGGCGCGCCGGTTGCTGAAGGAGGCGATGGCCCCATGGCGGTAGACAACCCCCTCGCGCAGGACGAGGAACTGACCTGCGGCCGGCTGCTCAGCCGGGTATGGGACCAGGCGCTCGAACCGGCACCGGCCGAGGATCCGCACACCATGACGTGCCCCTTCTGCCGCGAGGCCATCGCCTCACTGGCCACGCTCAAGGCGGCGACACGAGCCCTGAGAGGCCGAGCACCCGCTCAGCTGCAGGCACTCACCGGCCGCATCATGAGCGTCATCGGCGCCGAGGTCCGACTCGGACGGATGCTCCCCCTGTCCGACCCGGTCGCGGATCTGCGCATAGCCGAGAGCGCCGCGGCGAAAGTGCTGCGCCAGGCCGCAGACGACGTCCCCGGCGTGCAGGCCGCGACCTGCCGGCTGGCGCCCGCAGGTGACGAAGGCGACGGCGAGGACGACGATCACGGGGCCAGGCGGGTCGCGGTGACGCTGACCTTGGCGGCCGGCCTCGACCGCCCGCTGCCGGACCGCGTTGAGGAGGTCCGCCGATCGGTCATGCGCGCCGCCGAGCACACCATCGGTCTGGAGGTGACGACCGTCGACATCACCGTGATCGACCTTCTGGAGCCCTCCGGCCCCACGGAGCCGGGACGGCACATGCCGGGCGGCACGTGATGGCTGACCCCCGTACCTCTGCTCTCATCACGGCCGTGGCAAGGGCGGCGCTCGCGGTCCCCGGCGTGTCCGGCCTGCAGCCCCGTCTCGCCCACCGCCTCACCCAGGCCGTCCGGCCCGTTCTTCCACAGACGCTCACCGCGCCCACACCCTCGGAGGCAGGCGTTCGTGCCGAGCGTGCTCCGGACGGCTCGGGATGGCACATCGAGGTGCGCTGCCTGGTGGCCCGAGGCAACCGTGTGGTGGATGTCGCCCGCCAGGTCCACGAGCGGGTCCGAACTGCTGCCGTGGCCCACCTCGCCCGACACGGAGCCCTGGAAGCGGTAACCGTCACCGTCACCGTGACCCGTATTGCGGCCCGCCCCCATGAGCGAACGCCCCACAGGCCAGGCCTTCCGTGCCCGCACGAATCCGAGCATGACGAGTGATCAGGAGGTTGGCCATAGCGCGGAACGCGCGCGGAGTCACGCAGGCGGTCTCGCCCAGGCCTTTCACGAGTGGAAACGATGCATGGCGCGCGGCGCTCGCGCCTATGCCCTGTACTCCACCGAAGTAACTCCCACTTTAGGCGCTTGCCGGTCTGAGGTAAGGGCACCTGCTGGCCAGGAGGTTGATAACGATGGTTCCCCTGCTTCTGGTTCTTCTGCTGGCTCTGATCCTCTTCGGTGCGGGTTTCGCGCTGAAGGCGTTGTGGTGGATCGCGGTGATCGTGCTCGTCGTGTGGCTGCTGGGCTTCGTCGTCCGTACGGCGGACAGCGGCGGCCGCAAGGGCCGCTGGTACCGCTGGTAGACGAGGGACGTCGGCGCGAGGAGCGCGTCACGCACGAGACATGAGTGGGGCCCGGCCGGATTCGGTCGGGCCCCACTCATGTAAGAGGGCTCAGTGCTGGGGTAGTTGGGAGGGATCGGGCGTATCGGGCGCACCGCAGGGTACGTGAATGATGCACCGGCCCCGCAGGCCCAGCAGTGGAACCCTGCTCCTCCTGTCTGCGGGGCCGCTGCGCGCCGGACCGCCCCGAGTGGCCGAGGGCGTGGTCAGGGCTGTACCAGGCGGTGCAGAGCGAGTCGGGCGAGGGGTGCGTAGGCGAGCAGTGCGAGCCGCGGGCCGTCCATGGTGAGGCTCGTGGTGCTGCCGCGGCCCTGTGGCCTGACCTCGTGGTGCAGTCTGATCTGGATGCGTCCGAGGCGTACCCGCCACGTCCAGGTGCGGTGGTCGTGGTCGACGGCGTCCACGACGAAGGCGGCACGGATGCCGGCGACTGCTTCGACCGTGCCGCTCATCCCGGGACTCAGGCGGCGGCTCACCGAGTGGACGGCCTTGATCTGTGGGGACCAGGACGCCCACTGGTCGACACTGGCGTAGCGCTGCCAGACCGTCTCGGGGGAGGCGGCGCCGTGGGCGCTCAGGGTCACGCGTGCCATGGCAGACAGCCTTCCGACGGACGCGGCGGCTGTCACGCAGGTTGTGGCAACGGGAGCACAGCCGTCCCATCCAGTCATGCAGGTTCCCGGACCTCCAGGGCTTCATGCCGGGGCCGGCCACCCACGCCCTGCCCTGAAGGGCATGGCACCAGGAGGTCTTTCGCCCAGGAGTCAGCCGCAGCAGGTCGGCCTCGGTCAGGGGGTGGTCAGTTGCCGAGGGCCTGGCGGAGGGTTTCGCGGCAGTCGATGAAGGAGTCGATGCCGACGAGGGTGATGGTGCGCATCACGGGTTCGCTGGTGGCGGCCAGGCGGAGCCAGCCGCCGGCCTCGCTGAGGGTGTTGTGGGCGTTGATGAGGATGTTGATGCCGCTGGAGTCCATGAAGGTGACCTGGCGCATGTCGGCCACGATGCGGGGGCGGGGAGTGCCGGAGACCTGAAGGGCCTGGCGGAGGATGTCGCCGGTGTGGTAATCGATCTCCCCGGACAGGACCAGGACGCGGATGCCGTCGGTGGTGGTGGTCACGACCGTCAGCTGGCCGGCCTGCGCAGCAGATTCGGCCCCTGTCATTTCTCCCTCAGACATGCCGGTGATCCTGGCACACTCGAACCCTCGTGCGTAGTGCCGCCCGGCAGTTACGAGGAAGCGCTGTGGTGTGGCTGATTCAACAGAAGCCCGTGGTGTGATCGACGGCTGTGCGGGTACGTGCGGTTCAATTATGAACAAGGTATGAAGTGGCGGCGTGAAGGCGGCGTGGTGGACACAGATTCGGCGCCGGAAGAGGGCGCGGCGCCGGACCAGCCGGTCATGCAGACCAGCGCCACCCTGGTCGGAGATGGTGCCGACATCGGCAAGGCCCGTCACCTGGCGGCAGCCTTCCTTGCCCGGATCCAGGCCGAGCACGGTCTGCCTGTCTCCCAGCGCGCCATGGACCTGACCCAGCTGGTGGTCAGCGAACTGGTCACCAACGCCCGCAAGTACGCTCCCGGACCGGTCCTGCTGGACCTGAAAATCACCGATGGCACGGTCGAGATCATTGTACGGGATTCCGACCCGGTGTTGCCGATCGCCCGGGCCGCGGACGCCGGCCGGGTCGGCCAGCACGGCCTGGAGATCGTCATGGCCGTCGCCCAGGGCTTCGAAGCGCGACGCGAGCCGGTCGGCAAACGCATCACCGCCCGCCTTGCCCTGGCCGATGACCCCGGCGGCGCCAATGCCGGACGCCGGCCTCTGTGAAGGGAAGCTCGCTTCCCGGTCAGCGGGCGGCTGCCCATCCGATGGACGCCGCTACCAGTCCCGCCACCGGCCGTGCCACCGACACCGTCGGCAGTTGGCCGCCCATCCTCATCTCGTACGGGGCTGGCAACCCTTCTGCGTGCGCACCACCTCGATGGCCCCCTGACCATGACCCTATTCGTAGGTGGACAGGGCCAGGCCGAGGCCGAAGAAGGTGGGGGCCCATTCCCCGACGAAGATGCCCCACCGGTCGGCGCGCTCCTCGCCTTTCTTCTCCACCTGACGGACAGGCCGATGGAGACGAAGGCGGCGGCGTAGGCGTGCTCGGCTCGGATGCCGGACTCGTGCAGCTTCTTGACGATCATCGCAGGTTCGCTCCCAGGCTCAGCTGAAGTGACAGTTCAGCCTCACCGCACCCGGCCGGAACCGGCGAGTGCTGGGGACCGATTGGCCCACTCAGCGCACTCCCGACCGGACATCAATGTAGGGGAGTGGATCCGACCTGCCGGGGCCCACCCCGGCTGCGGGTCGCCAGCGCCGCTGCCAAGGCCTCCCCGGCATGCACAGCAGGTCCGGGCCGGCGGACATTCTCCGGCGCCCCCGGCCGGGCCGTCGTAGCGGCTGTGGCCGCTACCGGCTTGCACGCGCGTCTAGCCACCGGCGGCAACGCACGCTCAGTCCTCGGCGACACGGATGATCGTGCGGCCGGGGACGCGCTCCGTGGAGGTGAGGGCGTCGGGCGCCTCGGCGAGGGTCCGGACCGCTCCGACCCGGACTCTCAACCGGTCGTCCCGCAGACGTGTGGCCAGGTCGGCGAGGCGGTCGCGGTCCGGTTCCACGACGAAGAAGAGAGCCCGCCCGTCGTCCGGGCGCACCGAGGGCGGGTGGGCGATGGTGACGAGCGTGCCGCCGGCGCGTACGAGGGCGGCCGAGCGGTCGAGGATATCGCCGCCGATCACGTCGAACACGACGTCTACGGGGCCGGCCTCCTCCCAACGGTCGGCCTTCAGGTCGAGGAACGCGTGCGCGCCCAGGTCGAGCACGGTGTCCCGGTCGGTGGAGCGACCCGTGCCGATCACGCGGGCTCCCGCTTCTCGGGCGAGCTGGACGGCGATCGAGCCGACGGCGCCTGCGGCGCCGTGGATGAGGACGGTCTGACCGGCGGTGAGGCGGCCATGGTCGAACAGGGCCTGCCAGGCGGTCAGGCCGGAGACCGGCACCGCTGCCGCCACCGCGTGGTCGATGTCGGCGGGCAGCGGTGCGAGGTTCCGGGCTTCCACGGCGACGTACTCGGCGAGCGCGCCGTCGCGGGTCCAGTCGGTGAGTCCGAAGACCCGCTGACCGACGGTGAGGCCGGTCGTTCCGTAGCCGAGTTCCGTCACTACCCCCGAGACCTCGTGACCCGGCACGCTCGGCGTGCGATCACGACCGGAACGATCCGTCCAGGTCGCGGGCCAGTCGAGCTCCCCGCGAGTGAAACCGGCGGCGTGCACCCGCAGGACGACGTCGTTCTCGGCGGCGTGGGGAGGCGCGAGGTCCTCGAGGGTGAGCCCCGCCAATCCCGCCTCGCGGTCTCGGACAGTGATAGCTCGCACGAGCGGTCCCTTCCTGCTCGGGGATTGTTTCTAAGGGCGGAATACATGCGGTCATGTGGGGGGCGAATATCTGGTGCGAGCACCCGAAAGAACGGGATCCGTTCGCAACAGCGTGATCGCGGGCCGCCAGACCGTCATCGCGGCCACGGAGAGTCCATGATCCGCTGCACCATGGACGCACGGCGGAAACCAGGAACGAAGTGTTCGAGGACGTCCGCGTTGACCGTTCCGTAGGTCGTGTCGGGCCGGTCCCTGAGGCCGTCGACGAACATCTGCAGGAATTCCTTCTTGAAATCGCCGCGCGGATGAGCGGCGACGATCTCGTCCAGCCGGTCGCTCTCCAACTTCTCCAGCCCCCAACCGACCGCGTCGGTCAGCACACCGTAGTTCGTGGCCGCGACCTCCGGTTCCATGCGGCCAGGGATCCCGGGCGTGGTGTGAAGAGCGATGGCCCGCCACACCACGTCGGCGGCCTTCTCGGAGAACCCCCGGTCGAGCAGGAATTGCCGAGCGTGGTCGGCGCCGTCCAGTTCGAAGCGCTGCTGCGTTCCGGAGTACGGGAGCACAAGACCCGCGTCATGAAACATCGCCGATACGTAGAGCAGTTCGGGATCGGGTCGCAGACCGAATGCGGGCGCATGGAGCGCAGCGAAGAGGAATACCCGACGGGAATGGTGGAAGATCAACGGGCTGGTCCGGTCCCGAATGAATTCCGTGGCCTCCGCGACAGCCGACGTCTCGGGTATTTCCACGCCTGCGATGATGTCCGTCATGGTCTCTGTGCGCTCCGATGCGATCTGTCACGAGAGGACTGTGCGTCCGTCCTCCACGGTGCCGACCACACGGTCCCCGGCGCCGCCTCGGTCCGGCCATGAACCACTCGAATCCAGTCATCCCAGGATGGGCCAGTGAACTCCCGCGTGCATCGGGTGGCGATCCTCGTCTACGACGGCGTGAAGCTACTGGACGTCGCCGGCCCCGCCGAGGTCTTCGGGGAGGCGAATCTGCTCGGCACCGACTACCGGCTCTCCCTGGTGTCGACGACGGGCGCCGAGGTCACCTCCTCGATCGGACTGCGGATCGCCGTGGACGGCAGTGCCGCCGCACAGCCGGACCCCGACACGTTCCTGATGCCAGGTGGTGACGTCCACCCCAGGACCCCCGTCCCGCGTGACCTGGCCGAAGCGGCGAAGAACCTCGCGACCCGGGCCGACCGGATCGCCTCCGTGTGCTCCGGCGCCTTCGTCCTCGGCGCCTCAGGTCTCCTGGACGGCAAACGGGCGACCACCCACTGGAAGATCACGGGCGAGCTCGCCGCCCGGCACCCTAAGACTCACGTCGAGCCCGACGCCATCTACGTACGCGACGGCACGACCTACACATCAGCGGGTGTCACAGCGGGCATCGACCTCGCGCTCGCCCTCCTCGAAGAGGACCATGGCCCCGACATGAGCCGACAGGTGGCCCGTTCCCTGGTGGTCTACCTGCAACGCGCGGGCGGACAGTCGCAGTTCTCCGCGCCACTGCAGGGCCCACCACCCCGCACTCCCGCTCTGCGTCGGGTCGTCGACCTCATCACGGCGGATCCCGTCGGTGACTACTCCCTGGCCGAACTCGCCCGGCGGCTCAACGTCAGCACACGACACCTGACCAGGCTGTTCCGGGAAGAACTGGGCACCACGCCGGCCCGGTACGTCGAGTCGATCCGCTTCGGCGTCGCGAAATCGCTGCTCGACCAGGGGTACTCCGCGACGCAGACAGCGGCCATGTCCGGGTTTCCCAGTTATGAGAGCCTGCGCCGCGTCTTCGCCCGGGAGTTGTCCCTCAGCCCAGCGGCCTATCAGCGTCGGTTCGCAACCGCCCGGCGCGAGTCGTCCCAGTGATCTCGCAGACCACCCCACGGCACGCGAGCATCAGGGCGGCCGTCGAACGACCACTCTACGTTCCCGAACTCCTCCGATGTCCTGTATCTGATCCAGTGCCCGACGAAGTCCCGCGCAGGCAGCCGGGCACGGCGTAGGGCTTTCGGTTGGCCGCTGGGAACCGCGTCCGGCGCTGATGGTTCGCCGCTCAGCGGGCCGGCCGGGTGCGGTGGCTCGAGGGGGTGCGCAGGGCGAGGAGGGCGACGTCGTCGAGGCCGGGTGGCTGGACGCGGTGCAGGAGTTGGTCGGTGAAGGAGGTCAGGGGGCGGTGGGCGAGGGCGGCGGCGTGCTGGCGTAGCCGGGTAAGGCCGTCGTCGAGGGTGTGGCCGGGCTTTTCGATCAGGCCGTCGGTGTACAGCAGGAGGGTGCAGCCCGGTGGCAGCATGACGGTGGCGTCGGCGCGGGGGATGCGGGCGCCGGTGCCGAGCAGGAGGCCGTGGCCGTCGGTGAGGTAGTGGGCCAGTCCGTCCCGTGTGATGAGCAGGGGTGGAGGGTGGCCGGCGTTGGTCCAGGACAGCTGCCAGTGACCGTCACCGTGCTGGGTTACCCGGGCGAGGACGAGGGTGGCCATGGTCACGTCGGTGATCGGCATGATCGCCTCGTCCAGGCGTGCGACGACCCGGCTGGGGGACTGCAGCTGGGACCAGGCGTAGGCGCGGAGCATGTTGCGCAGCTGGGCCATGCCGGCGGCGGCCTCGAGGTCGTGTCCGGCCACGTCCCCGACGGCGAGCGCGGTGGCGCCGTCGGGCAGGGTGAAGGCGTCGTACCAGTCGCCGCCGACCTGTGAGGCGTCGGGGGCGGGCAGGTAGCGGACGGTCATCTGCAGGCCGGGCACGTGCGGCATCTGGGGCAGCAGGTGGTTCTGCATGGTCTCGGCGACCTTGCGCTGGCGCTGGTAGAGGTGGGCGTTGTCCAGGGCCACGGCCGCTCGGCGGGCGATGTCTTCCACCAGCGGCAGGTCGTCGACGGTGAAGGCGCCGGGATGGCTGGCGCGGCCGAGGGTGAGAGCTCCCAGGACGTCGCGAGGGCTGCGGATGGGGACGATGGCCGCGGAGCGGATGCCGGTGGTCTCGAACAGACGGTGCTGCTCGGCCGTGATGCCGGAGTCCGGGGCGCCCTGGTAGGTCTCCGGGCCGGCCAGAGCGGAGGCGACACCGCGCAGCGCCCTGGCCAGGGGCATGGGTGACTCCTCCGGGATCGGCGGCATCGGCCCTTCGAGCTTCTCGTGAGGGACCAGGGCGTCACCGTCGGCCTGGACCACGGCCGCGCGCCGCACCTCATCGCGCTCGGTGATCAGGTCGATCACGGCCCAGTCCGCCAGGCGTGGCAGGACCAGGCCCACCAGCCGCCGCAGCACCTCCTCGGCGTCGAGCGTGGATGTCAGCTGCGTCGTGGTCTCGGCCAGCAGAGCAAGACGCTCGAAGTCGGTCAGTGTCCCGGCGGCCCGATGCGGCCGGGGTCCGAGGGCAGGGGCGTGCCCGCGGAGGTGGAAGACGACGAGCGTGCCTGAGCGTGTCCCGCCGATGCGGTAGGGCGTGACCGTCCAGGAGATGGGGAGCAGCGAGCCGTCGGCGCGTTCGAAATACTCGTCGCCCCCCTGGGCCGGTTTCCCGGCGCGGAAGGCCTGCCGCATGCTGCACTGCGTCGGGGGCGGCTGCTGCCCCTTGCATCCGCGGTGCAGCAGGTCGTGAGCGTCCTGCCCCACGAGTTCGTCGGCGGGGCGGTCCAGCAAGTCTTCGACGCTGCTGTTGGCGGCGATGATACGGCCCTGCTCGTCCACGACGTAGGCGCACGTCCCGATGGCCTCCAGCGCCGGTATGAGGTGAGCACAGGGCACTGCTGCAGACTGCTCCTGCCCGGTCTGCGTGCTCTGTCGTCCCACCTTGCCTCGCCTCCTCCAGATGCATGCTGTAACTCCGTCCCCAGCCCCCGAGGTGGGAGGGGCCGCCGCCCGTCCGCAGCACTCTCACCGATTATTCCCGCATCTGCTGAGCGGGCGGGGCAGACAGACAGTGACCGGTACGACTGCCCCTCAGGGGGGCGGCGGAGCTTCGAGCAGTGCCTCCCGTAGGGCCGGCTCGGGCTCGGGCTGGTGTTTGCAACCGGATGGCCCTGTCACTCGTGTATGCACGGCTGGAGTGGTACCCGCCGAGGAGACGGCGCATGGAGGGACGAGCCGAGGTGGCACAGCGGATCGACAGGCCGGAGGGCGATTGTCGCGGCGAGCCGGACCCCGAGGCGTCGTTTGCCTTGTCCGGTGAAGGGTCGTGCATCGCCGAAGCACGCCATCGGGCCACTGCCTTCCTCACCCAGCACGAGTGTGGGCACCGGTGGAGGATGCCGGATCGTGTCGTGGGCCTGACGGAGCTGGTGGTCAGTGAGCTGGTGACGAACGCCTGCAAGTACGCCCCCGGCCCCATCCTGCTGCGCCTGCGTCTGGCCGGGGAAGCGCTGGAGGTGGAGGTGTGGGACAGCGGCCCGTTCCTGCCGGCGGCGAGCGATGCAGACCCTGAGCGAGTAGGCCGTCACGGCCTGGAGGTCGTCAAAGCCGTAGCGGCCGATCTCGTCGTCCTGCGCGAGAAGGTCGGCAAGCGCATCACCGCACGCATCCTCCTCACCCCCGCCTGAGATCAGACGTTCATCGGTGTGTCGGGGGGCCTCAGCCCTTGAGGGTCTGCATCAGCTCGGGGGCGTACCGGTCACCGGAGACGATTCCGTGGGGAGCGGCTGCGTCTAGGGCGGCCAGGTCCCGTTCGGTCATCGTGACGGTGGCGGCGGCGATGTTCTCTTCCAGGTAGCGGCGGCGCTTGGTTCCGGGGATGGCGACCGCGCCCTGGTGCAGGACCCAGGCGAGGGCCAGCTGGGAGGGTGTGACGTCTCGGTCGGCGGCGATGCGGCGGACCTCGTCGACCACGGCCAGGTTGCGTCCGAAGTTCTCGCCCTGGAAACGCGGATCGGTGCGGCGGTAGTCGTCGGCGGCGAAGTCCTCCGGGCTGGTGATCGCACCGGACAGAAAGCCGCGTCCGAGCGGCGCGTAGGCGACCAGGCCGATCCCGAGTTCGTTCAGGGTGGCCAAGACTCCGTCGATTTCGATGCCGCGCTCGAAGAGCGAGTACTCGGTCTGGACCGCGGTCAGCGGGTGGACGGAGTGGGCGCGGCGGATGGTCTGCGGAGCGGCCTCGGACAGGCCGATATGGCGGACCTTGCCGGCTTCCACCAGCTCACCCATGGCGCCGATGGTCTCCTCGATCGGAACCTGCGGGTCGACTCGGTGCAGATAGTAGAGGTCGACACGGTCGGTGTTCAGGTGACGCAGGGAGCGGTCCAGGGAGCGGCGGATGTAGTCGGGGCGCCCGTTGTGGCCGACCAGAGTGCCGTCGTCGGTGAACTCGATGCCCGTCTTGGTGGCGACGACGGCCTGTTCCCGTCGTCCGACGAGGGCTTTGGCGAGGAGTTGCTCGTTGATGAACGGACCGTAGCTCTCGGCGGTGTCGAGCAGGGTCACACCGAGATCCAGGGCGCGGTCAATGGTGGCGAGGGACTCGGCCGTGTCGGTGCTGCCGTAGAAGGCGCTCATGCCCATGCAGCCGAGCCCCTGAGCGGAGACGGTCAGGCCCTGGCTGCCGAGAGTACGGAGTTCCATTCGATCTTCCTTTGGTCGTGCCCATCGGCACATGTAACTAACCGGATAGATAGATAGTGCGCCAGACCTCCAGGGAAGTCAATAACTGGATAGTTACTTGCTAGGGTGGTCACATGCCACGAGACTCCGGCGCGACCAAGGCCCGCTTGCTCGACGCGGCCTTCTCCGAGTTCGCCGCGTACGGCATCGCCGGCGCACGGGTGGACCGCATCGCCGAGGCGGCCAGCGCGAACAAGCGACTGATCTACGTCTACTTCGGGAACAAGGAGCAGCTGTTCGACACGGTGCTCGAACGGGCATTCACCCTGGGCGCGGAGGCAGTGCCCTTCGACGCCGCGAACCTCCCCGAGTACGCGGGAAAGGTCTTCGACCACCTCATCGCCCGCCCCGATCTGGTGCGCCTCCTCACCTGGAAGCAACTGGAGCGCCCCGGCGCCACCGAGCTCGAGACCTCCGCCTACCGCGTGAAGACCGCAGCCGTTGCCAATGCCCAGAACCAGGCGCTGATCGACGACAACCTCGACCCCACCGACCTTCTGGCACTCGTCCTCGCGCTCGCCCAAGCCTGGTTCACTGTGGCAGGCGGCATGGGTCCGAGCGGCCAGAACGATCCCTGGTCGACGCAGCAACTGGCCCAGCACCGCGCCGCCGTCGTCCACGCAGTGCGGCGGATCACCACACCAGGCGGATAGCCCCCTGCGAACTGCGCTAAAGGCCGCTCGCTCCACGGTGTGATGTCCAGGCGCTTAAACAGGACGGCACCGCAGCCACGGACCTGGGCTCGGGGCTGCGGGTCTTGTGGCTCTGCCCGCAACTGAAAGCCGCCCAGTCCACACCGCGGCTCTTCTGAACACCGTGGCGTCGTACGAGGGGCATGCAGCCGGCTCCCTGCCACCGCAAGGAAGAGGCGGGAACCGCGTTGCTGCAAAGCCAGCAGCAGCGAGTCACGGCAGCCAATAGAGGACGTACAGGTGAACGTCTCGCCAGGTCACCGCACACCGCTACGCGGTCTTCCGAACCGGAGCTGGCCATCCACACGCCCACTACCAGGGATAGCCTTTCCCTCCATTCGAAGGTCCCCGGAGGCTCCTCATGCACACCACCGTCTTCCTGCTGCGGAGCGCCCTGGGCCTTGGCGGCGGTCTGGTAGCGGTCTGGGAGCTCACCCGCCAGGCTTCGGGACCCGGCTGGAGGAAGCCGCGGGTCTTCTCTGCGGTGGCGGCTCTGGTGCTCGCTGGGCTTCTCGCCCTCTGAGCGGTCGACGTCGAACACGACGTCTACGGGGCCGGCCTCCTCCCAACGGTCGGCCTTCAGGTCGAGGAACGCGTGCGCGCCCAGGTCGAGCACGGTGTCCCGGTCGGTGGAGCGACCCGTGCCGATCACGCGGGCTCCCGCTTCTCGGGCGAGCTGGACGGCGATCGAGCCGACGGCGCCTGCGGCGCCGTGGATGAGGACGGTCTGACCGGCGGTGAGGCGGCCATGGTCGAACAGGGCCTGCCAGGCGCGTCTTTCGGGGTGATTTTCTGAATACTGTGGCCGAATCTTCATACTCAAATAGATCACAACATATGGGTAAGCTTTGAAACCATTATTCGCGTCGATGTCGGCATCAGCCCTGCCCCTGGAAAAGGAACAGCACTGTGCCATGCCGGCACACTCCGAGTTCAACGTCCCCGCTGCCAGCTCACAGGCCTCCTCGGCTATGCCGACATGCCAGTTCTAGGGCGGTTTGATTGCCGTGCCGGGGCTGTGTCCACCACCGCTTAGACCGCAACGCCGCGATAGATGATATTGGGAATCATTTCCATCATGCGTGGAAAGTGGAGGTCGACACGCAGGCGCATATGTCTTAGGCAAATGCCCTGCCCTATCTAATCTGTGGTGAGTCAAGGCGCGGTCTCGCATGGACTTGACTGAGTCAGTCGGTCAGGCGATGCCTCGCGTCACGCTGCACTGGAAAAGAGATCACTATGGGTGTACCGATCGACGACAACGTGAAGGCTTTCCAGGACAACTGGAGGTTCTGTAATCACTGCTGCTCCCTTTGGTGGAACGGCCGGGCGGACAACGGTGCCTGCCCGTCCTCCAATTCGCCGGACGGCCAGCATCACGGTCAGGGCAGCTGGAACTTCTACCTGCCCGCGAATCCGGATCAGCACATCTGATCTACGGAACGCTCCCCGCGCGCTCGTCATGCCGGTCCAACATTCACGCTGCGCACGCACACACACCTCATGCCCAGCAGTGACAGTCGTTTCCGGTCCGCCGTAGATGCTCTCTTCACTGAGGCCTCCCACTCTGACGGCCCGAGCTGCGGTTCCGTCATCGGTCGGCATTCTGGCCGGTGGCGGGGCCGTCGTTCATGTTCGCCGTGTTCGCCGTGCCCGATGCTGAGACAGTCCGGCTGGGCGGTATGTCCCGTCTGCAGACGGTTCACGGCAGCTCGCAGAGGGGTCGTAGGGCGGCAGCGGGAAGACGGTTGGTCGAGCCGCTTCCTCACCTGTGATGTTCGTCGTGGCTGTCGTCGAGGACGAGGAGTGGCTTGGTGCCGTGGGCGGGTGCTTCGGCGAGCGTGACGGCTTCGGTGAAGTGTTGGAGCGGGAACGGCCGGCCTTGCGGGATGGTCAGCACCTCGTCGGTGACGAGATCGCGCACCTGGGACAGCGCGTGCAGCGCGACATCGGGTGAGGCGGTGCCGAACCAGCGGTTCAGCCAGAAGCCCCGGACCGTCTTGGTCTCGTAGATGACCGAGCGCGCCTGGAGCGGGATCGTCAGTGCGGCCGGGTCGGTCTGCCGATGGGTGGAGAGCGCGCCGTAGACCACGACCTCTCCTCCCGGTGCCAGTGCCTGGGACACCTGGGCACCCACGGGGCCCGCGACACAGTCGAGGGCCTTGCGCACGCCGGCCGGTCCTGTTGTCTCGGCCACCCGCTGCAGCAGGTCCTCGTCCTCGGTGCAGATGACCTCGTCACCGCCGAGCGCCTTGATCTCTTCGACTGCGGTGCGTCGCCGCACGACATTGAGGGTGCGGATGCCGAGATGCCCGCACAGCTGGATGACCAGGCGGCCGACGGTGGAGCCCGCGGCCGTCTGCAGCAGCCATTCGCCGGGCTCACAGTCGAGTTCGCGCGTCACGAGAAGCAGTGCGGTCAGCGGGTTGACGGCGAGCTGGCAGGCGCTGGAGTCGCTCAGAGGGGCGGGGACCGGCAGGAGTCTGTGCGTGTCGGTCACGAGGTACTCCTGCCAGGTGCCGACCGGAGGGGGCCCAGGCACCGCCGGGATCGCGGCGACCACCACCCGCTCGCCGACCTGTGGTCCCTCGGTGTCCGGGCCCAGCGCCTTGACACGGCCCACGCATTCCATGTGACCGCCGACAGCGGGGAAGCCGAGGGAGAAACCGTAGCGGCCACGCAGCACGTGCAGATCACTGGCGTGGATCGGGGTCGCCGTCACACGGACCAGCGCCTGACCGGCTGCCGGTGTGGGAACGGGCCGGGATTCCAGCCGCAGGACATCGGCGGGCTCACCGGCTTTCACGGCCACGAGCGCGCGCATGGATCGAGACATGAGTGACCTCTCGTCTCGCGGCGCCCGGAGATCGGGAGAATCGGCGGGCGCTCCGGACTGAATCGGCCCCGGCGCCGACATCACCGCCGCCCTGCACCCAGGCTGTCCTCGGCGTCGGGTGTCATTTCACGCTACGCCCGGTCCCGGAGAGATTCCCGCGGAGGTCGAGCGCAAGGTGCAGGAGGTCCTCGCGGACAACCGCGCCCGGATGCTCGACTCTGGCCCAGGCACACAAACTCACGTGGCTGGGCCATCTGCGGCTGGTTCTGTCCGGTCGTGAACCTGTGGTTCCCCCGTCGCGTCGCCCTCGACACCTGGGATGCCGGCGCCGCTTGGGCCGACCGGCCCGGTCCCGTCTTCGGCCAGGCTCTTGGCTGTGGTCGGCCGGGGTGCAGCTGATGGGGCGACAAATGCGGTGTCCGCGCGGGAGTCGCGGCGTGCACCGTGCGTGCACCGGGGGATGGCCCAGCCCACCGCCCGGCGGGGTTCGCAGGGTCGGATGCGCAGGGCCCGGATCTGCGCGACGGGGGTGGGCGGGAATAGCCTGGAGAAAGAGGCGGCACCGGGACGGAACCGGCCTCCCGATGCACTCCCTTCACCGACGGGACGTAGGAGGGGGACGCACAAGAGGGAGGCGAAGAGCCGTGCCCTGGAACCTGAACGGCACGTACCTGGAAAGCTGCAACTGTGACACGGTGTGCCCCTGCACCACCTCTGGCCTCACCGCCCCGGCCGACCATGAGCGCTGCCAGGTGACTTTCGCGTTCCACGTGGACAGCGGGAACGTGGACGGCGTGGACGTCTCCGGCCGCAGCGTCGCCGTTTTCATCGACGCGCCCCAGGTGATGGCCGACGGCGGCTGGAAGGTGGCGCTGTACCTCGACGCCGAGGCCGACCCGGGCCAGGCGGAGGCGCTGGGCAAGGTCTTCTCCGGCCAGGCAGGCGGCCCGATGGCGGCGCTCACTCCGCTCATCGGCGAGGTCCTCGGAGTGGAGAGCGTCCCCATCGACTACCGCGACGAAGGCCGCCGCCACGCCGCGCGGGTGGGCGACGCCATCGACATCCAGATCGAGGACCAGGTCGCCCCGCAGTACGGCGAGGACGGTCCGGTCATGGGGCTGACCGGCATGTTCCACCCGGCGAACAGCACGCTGACCATCGCCCGCTCCACCCGGGCGACGGGCGACGGCGTGTACGGCCGGTCCTGGGACTTCTCCGGCGGCAACGGACACTCGGCGCCCTTCACGTGGGCCGCGTGACCGGTCGGCCGCTCACCGTCGGCCGCACGGCGGGCCCCGCCGCACTGCTGCTCGTCGCGGCCGCCGCAGCCTGGGTCTGGATGGCGGCACGCTGGGGCGGCATGCAGGCGATGCCGGGCACCATGGGCCTGGGCCTGCCCGCCTTCCTGGCCGTGTGGACGTTGATGATGGCCGCCATGATGCTGCCCGCGACGGCGCCCGTCGCCGCGCTGTACGCACGCACGATCACGGTGCACCGGGCACCGCGCATGATCGTCTTCACGGTCGGCTACCTGCTTGTCTGGGCCGCGGCCGGACTGCCCGCGTACGCGCTGGCCGCCGCCCTGGGCCGGGCAGCGAGCCTTCCCGCCATGACGGGGGCAGGAGTGGCCGCGGCCCTGTTCGCGGTCAACGGCGTCTACCAGCTCACGCCCCTCAAGGACCGCTGCCTGGCGAGGTGCCGTTCGCCGATCGGGCTGATGCTGCGGTATGCCTCGTATCCGGGGCCCTCGCGCGATCTGCGTTCCGGAGCCCACCATGGGGCCTTCTGCTTGGGCTGCTGCTGGTCGCTGATGGTTCTGCTGGCGGCGTTCGGTGTGATGAACCTGTGGGCCATGGTGGCCGTGGCCGCCGTGATCACCACCGAGAAGCTGGCTCCGGCCGGCCGCCTGGTGGCCCATGCCGTGGGGATCGCCTCACTCGCCCTGGCCGTCGCCGTCTTCTGGGTCCCAGCACTGGCTCCGGGCCTCACAGGCAGCGGTATGACTCGAATGTAACGACAGCAGCCGTGCTCGCCGGGAAATCGACCGTCACCCCGCGTCCTCGGACGGCCCGCTCAGCCCGCGTCCTCGCCTCCGGGCCCAGCACGGGTACCTGCGCCTGGAACGGGCAGCCCCGAGTCACCGGCGGCTTGCCGCTCACCGGAGCCCGTGGGTCCTGCCCACGAGCCAAGTGCCGAGCGCCGCCAGGAGGGCCGCTGCCGACGCGTACGCGGGCAGCCAGAGCGTCGTCGTGGATGCCAGGCAGTCGTTGACGGCATGCTGGCTCTGGTCGCTCTGGGCGTACGCCAGCGTGGTGCTGTCATGGCTGGCCCAGGTCGCCCCAGGGTGGCCTGCGCCTGGAGCGCCGCGTAGCTGCCCAGGCGGGCGCACTTGGTGCGGGTGCCGGGCATCGGGAAGAACCAGGCCCAGCGCTGCAGATCTTCCTGCTTCTCGTCGGCCACGTCCGCAACCTCGCCCAGCAACGGCGCGACCACGACGAGGAGCACGACCGTGAAGGGGACCGGCTCACCGGCGAACTGCTCGCCCGGCACGCCCACGGCTTCCCCGCCCTCGTCAGGGCCGTCGCCGACGGAGCCTTCGACGCGCCCGGCATCGACCCGCTCGACTTCGGCCTCGACCGGATCCTCGACGGAGTCGCAGCGCTCACGACGGCGCGAGAGTGACCCGGTCGGCCGAAGTCCGAGCCTGCTGCCTCACCTGCCGAACCGTACGACAGCCTGGTCCCGACAGAGAATATCGCCCAGAGAATCGGCCTGGTCTGACCACCAGCGCCTCCGTCCGCGGGCGCGGCGCTTGTTCCGCGAACTCCTGCGCCCGGCCGCAGTAGGGGCAGCCCCACCCGGTTCCAGGGGGCTTGTCGGAGTGCCCGAGTCCCGCGCCGCATGATCGGCTGTCCGCAGGTATTCGCGATGCGGAAGGTGGACAGGTGAGAGTCCGGATCGGGTACTCGGCATGGATCGTGGGCGTGGCACAGTTCTTCGTCATCCACTGGATTGCCGAGTCGGCTTGGGTCAGACCGTACAGCTGGGCGGGGAACAACATCAGCGACTTGGGTAACGCTCACTGCGCCCTGCAGCCAGATCCTGAACCGCGGTACATCTGCTCTCCCGAGCACGGGCTGATGAATGGTTCGTTCGCCGCCCTGGGGGTGCTCTTCGTCGTCGGTGCTGCCCTGACCGGTGGTGCCCTTTGGAGGAGGGGACGGGCCCCTGCCGTGGCCCGTCTGCTGCTCGCCGGTGCCGGCGTGGGATTCGGGTTGGCCGGGCTGGCACCGGCGGACGTCCACGAGAACCAGCATGTCCTGGGCGCCCTCTTCATCATGGCAGCGGGCAACATCGGTCTCATCGTGGCGGGGTTCGGTCTGGCAGAACACGTGCCGCCCCCCGTGCGGTGGGGCACCAGCCTGTTGGGAGTCACAGCGATCACGGCCTTCGGCCTGTTCCTCTCCCACCACTACCTCGGCCTCGGCATGGGAGGTATGGAACGGGTCGCCGTACTTCCTCTCCTGTTCTGGGCGCTGGTCGTCGGCGTTTGCGGCCTCATCCGGCCGCCAGGTCGTATCGAAGCGGCGATGCCGGCAGAACGTCTCAGCCGCGCTGGTTGAGAGCTCTGGTCGGATCCTGGTTGGCTGCTCGGGTCGCTTCGAGATCAGCCCGGACCCGTCCGATCACCGAGTCGCCGGCGCGCCGCCTGCGATGCTCCGCCACCTCCACGGCGCCGTAACGCCGTGGAGAGCCCTCGCGCTCCTGGGATGCGGACACCTCGTAGTCACCGGCAGCCTGCGTTTGGCAGCCGCCCTCCTCGGTCGAGGCGATTCCGCCGGCTTCGGCAGGTCGGCGCGTCCCCGCGCCGCCAGACGTTACACAGTGGGTTCACGTGGCTCGTGTCGCACGGGAATCTCCGCCGGCCGCCGTGGGCGGAGGGACGACGTCTCGGTCGGTGCCCGCCGTACGAGGGACGGTGTTGTCCAGCATCCTGCGGGTGAGCGCGGCTCGGTTCGAGACGCCGAGCTTGCGGTAGACCTGTCTCAGGTGGGTCTCCACGGTCCGCACGCTGAGGAAGAGTGTGGTGGCGATCCCGGCGTTGGTCATGCCGGTGCTGGCGAGCTCGGCGATCTCACGTTCGCGGGCGGTCAACGAGGGCAGAGCGTCGGTCGTAGCGCTGAGATCGGCCAGCCGGGACCGTCGACGGCTCACGTCACCGAGCAGGCGCGCGGAGCGACACTGGTCGGCGAGGACCGCGGCACCGTCCAACCAGTCGGCCACACCGGGTGTGCGTCCCGCGTTCAGGGACAGCGAGCAGGGTCGCGCAGGCCTCGATGCGCTCACCGCTCAGTGAGGAGTCGGAGAACGCTTCCACCGCCTTCTGCAGAGCGGCTTCGATCTCCCCGTGTGTGGCGTGGGCTCGCATACGGGCGCGTAGAGAGAAGCCCTTCCGGCCGGGCGAGGGGAGCTGTTCGACGGATCGCTCGGCGAGCTCCGCCCAGCGTGTGACCGCCGCGCGGTCGCCCGAGGCGAGTGACGCCTGAGCCAAGGTGTCACACCAGCGGGGCTTGCGCCATGCGGTGAGATGAGGCAACTCGGCGCCACCGGCCGCCTCCAGCAGAAGCCACCGGGATCGCCGGTGCGCAGGACGAGCTCGGCGTGGAAGCAGCGAACGGTGACCGCCCAGGCGGTCGGCGTGTCGCCGCAGACGGCCAGGGCGCGGGTGGCCGATGCCTGCGCCTCCTCCAGGTCGCCCGGCCCGTCCCGCCAGAAGAGGATCTCGGCCCGCACCATGGCGCCGACGGCCTCCTCCGACGGACTGACGACTCCCTCGCGCCGGAGGATGATCCTTTCGAGAGTGGCCAGCGCGCCATCCAGATTTCCCGAGCGCAGCCGGGCGTTGGCGAGCACCGTGAGGATCTGCGGCTCGAACGGTCGTGAACGAGGACCTCACCATCCGCAACCTGCTGAAGAACCACTCGCTCGCGCGAGCCATCTCCGACGCGTCGTGGACGGAACTTCGCTCCATGCTGGAGTACAAGTGCGCCTGGTACGGGCGCGAACTCGTCGTGATCGACCGCTTCTTCCCCAGCTCGAAGCTGTGCGGGAACTGCGGCACGGTCCGCGAGAAGCTGCCGCTGAACGTCCGCGAGTGGACGTGCGACTGCGGCGCCGTACATGACCGCGACGTGAACGCGGCACGCAACACCCTGGCCGCCGGGCTGGCGGCGTCTGCCTGTGGAGACGGTGTAAGACCTCAACGGGAGTCCTCCCGGACGGGGCGGTCGTCGGTGAAGCAGGAACCCCAGCGGGCAACCGCTGGAATCCCCCGCCTTTAGGCGGGAGAGGAAGTCAAGAAACGGCAGATTAGTGGCCCCCTCCGACAGGCCGTGAAACGAAGAAGAGTGGATCTACGTACTGAACTGCGTGATTTCGCCGATGTGGGGCCTGCCCCCGTGCCACGTACGGTGCACCGGTCGAGACCAAGAGATCACCGCACGACTCTCGGCCAGTACGTCGGCGAGCCAACTTCGATGACAGAGGATTCATATGCGTATACGTGTCACGGCCACCGTCGCCTCCGGGGCCATCGTGGTGTCCGCCCTCGCTCTCCCGGCAGCCGCCCAGGCAGCGGAGCGTCCGGGTGCGCGCGCGAGCCTCGGCGCCTTCGCCGCCTCGACCGTTCACCCGGACTCCAGGCTGGGCAGCATGACCTTCTCCAAAGCCGTCATCAACGGCGGCAAGGACATCGACCTGGGGGTGACCACCAAGAAGACCGTCACCGTCACGTACACCGCCACCAGTTCAAGCGGTGTCGCGCTCACAGAAGCGTTCCTCTGGCAAGGCACCGACAGCTCCAGCACCGACACGATCACCGGTTCCCTGGGCACCGACGACGACCCTGCCTGCACCGAGTCGACGACCCGGACCGGCGTCTACAGCTGCAAGGCCGTCTTCCACCTCGACGCGGCTTCCGATCTGAAGAACAACGGCAGCGCCGGGACATGGAAGCTGTTCCTCGGCGGCTACGACCTCTACGCGAACGCCAGCTACGACGACGATGTGGCCACCACGAAAATCAAGAAGGCGTCCCAACTCACCCTCGACGCCACCCCGGAGCCGGTGAAGAAGGGCAAGACCATCACGGTCGACGGCAAGCTGAGGCGTGCCGACTGGAACCACGGCACGTACACCGGCTACACGGGGCAGAAGGTGCTGCTGCAGTACCGCAAGAAGAGCAGCAGCACCTACACCACCCTGAAGACGGTGACCAGCGGTACCGGCGGCACGCTCAAGACCACAACCAAGGCCACGGCCGACGGCTACTACCGCTTCTCCTTCGCGACCAGCACCACCACTGCCGCCTCCACGTCGGCCGGCGACTACGTCGATGTGCTCCCCTAAGAGTCCGCTCCTCTCGGGCGGCAGCGGGGGCTTGTCCAGCCAGCAGCCGATGGTGACGGTGGCGGCGAGGGCGAAGGCGGTTCAGGAAGCCGAACACGCCCCGGAAGCCGACATTCATGGCGAGGGCGGCGAGCTGCTGCGCGCGGACGATTCCCGGGGTGCCGTAGCACCAGGACGGCGCTGCGCCGCGGGTGGACGCCCTGGCGGCGAGTTTGTGGTGCGCGGCTGGGAAGGGCGCTTCTAGCTCAAGCGCGTCCCGGAGCGCGCCGTCGGTGCAGTGGTCGTGCCGCTGCACCGACGCCCCACATGCTCAGCTGACGTCCCGCTCCGTCTCCTGCAGCATCTGCGCGAGGGACTTCGGAGGGTGTACTGCGGTCAGGGCTGTTCCACTGGCTGCGCCAGCCCCCAGGCCACCCGCCGCGCACTGATCCTGCGGCAAGGGCGCAGGAGGCGGCACGCGGCTCTGTGTCGCCCGGAGCTCCATCCGCCCGGCCGGAGCTTCGGGCGCCTTGCAGAGCCCCATTTTGCGAGGTAGGCGGGGCGGAGCGCGGCACCGGTCGCCGCCTGATCAGCAGACCGCGTCGCTGCCTTCGTCCCCGGCCACATCGTCGGTCAGCAACACGGTGGCCGTGATTCGTTTGCCCACCGGTTCGCGGTGCATCTCGATGCTGCGGCTGACCGCTACGACGATCTCCAGCCCATGCTGGCCGACCCGGCCGGGTTCGGAGGTGTGAGCGACAGGCAGACACGGCTCGTTGTCCCACACCGTCACTTCCACCGCGCCTTCCGTGACTTCCATGGTCAGCAGACACGGGCCCGTCGCATACTTGCCGGCGTTGGTCACCAGCTCGCTCACCACCAGTTGCACCATGCCCTCTGCCCGGGCGGACACCGCTGTCCCATGCACCATCCGCACATCCGCAAGAAACGACCGGGCCAGGTCGCGGGCTGCTGCGATGTCCTTGCTGCCCTGGAACGTGGCGGAAACCGCTATCGAACGGTCCGCTAACGGCTGGGACTCATTCTGCCCAGGCGTGTCCATAGAGTTCGCCTCACTTCCGAAGCGCTGTCCTTGCCCGGCTCGCCTACCCCCAACCGTCCCTTCAGTACCGGCTGAGGTGAAATCTGTTGCCTGTCCGTCCGGGACCTGCTGGAACACTTCACCCATCACTGAGACCGCTGCCTCAGATCGCGTTTGAGATCTACGTGGACGTCAGCCATGCGGTGTACCAGTCGCGGAAGTCTGGTCCTGGGGTCAGTCCACCCCAGGAGCGGTCGTCGAGCCACACTTGTCCGACATGGCTCCCCGTGATGACCAGGCGGGAGAAGGTACCGCAGCCGGTCTCGCCGAGGACCAGCGTCCCCGCGACCGAGTAGTCGGCGTCGCCTCCCCTGCCCGGCCCCGGCCAGGCGGAGGTGTGCGGGAACGGGGTGGCCAGGAAGCCCACGTGCAAACACTCTGCCCGAAGGTCGTGCAGGGCCTCTTCGTCGTCTACTTCCTCTGCCACGCGAAGGAGTCCGTAGTCCGGTCCCGCTCCGCCGTCGGCGACCGCGCTCAGGAAGCCTCGGTAGGAGGCGGGAAGGGTGACGCCATGCATCTGCTCGAAGGAGCGGATTGCCTCCTCCGCCAGGGGCGGGTGAAGCCGATACCGGTGCTGAGAGGCGCCGAAGCGGCGCTGCCCAGGATCTTCCCGGGCCATCGTGGCAACACGTGAGCGTACCGAGGCGCCGTTCCAAGTTCCGCTCGGGGCGGCAGCGTCACTGATCACGCCCGAACCGTACTCTCGTCCGGCCGCACCCGGACCAAGGGCTTCGGGCCCGGCCGTGTGACAGGACGGCCGCGGGTGAGTCGACGGACCATGAGGCCGATCTCAACGAGAGCCGGACGGCTCGCCGCTGCTGGTGGCAGGCCCGGACCTGGTGGCGTCGCCACCGCGCGGCGCAGACCACTTGAGCCGGTGTACGGCTTCGAACGTGAGGCCGCGGGCGGTGGCTTATGGAAGCTAGGCCGCGTCACGGCGTTCGGGTTAGCCTGCCGCCGGTCACGGGGAAGGGCGCTGACCGCAGCCGCGATCCGCTCCGCCTCCAGCCTGTGCAGCGACTTCGAGCTGTGGACCAACGGCGCTGCTGACATGGGCCGGCTCGGCCGGTGACGGTCGGCCGAGCCGAAGCACCAGGTACTGCGCCTCATACCAGGCGCGGCTGAGCCGACTGCACCATCGAGCGCACCACGGACGACTGACCTGGTGCCCGGGGTGCACCGCCCTGTCAGCGGCCGCTGCGACTGTGGGGAACATGACGCCCGCCGTGGAGGCTGCACCCGAGACACTGGTCGTGGCGCTGCGCATGCCCGTGTGGAACATCCTCACCCGGCGGGCCGACGGTATCCGTCGCGACCTGCCCCCGCGCCCCGAGACCACGGCGGAACGCCTCGCGTGGCTGCGCTCGCTGAACCCCGAGCAGGCTCGCCGCGCTGCTCTCCTCGATCACCTGGACGCCTTGCGCGGGCACGTCATCGGATGCCCCGCCCTCGGCTATGCCGTCGACGACCCGATGCCCGATCCGGCCCTGCAGGAGGCAGAGGGGTTCAACCCGCGCCTCACCGCCCTCATTGCCGTCTACCGGGCCGCGTGTTCGGGTGGGTGAGCCGCTCAGGTGGGCTGGCCCTTGGCAGGGCGGGTGACTTCCGGGGCGGCTGGTGGGGCCGCTTGGGGACGACTTGGCTGGCTCACGGTGGTGGGTTACAGGCTGTCGGCCCATGAGGGGACGGGGTAGGTGTAGACGTCACCGAGTGCGAGGCGGAGGGGGCCGAGGAGGCGGTGGGCGAGGCCGGGGGAGGGGTCCTCGATGGCGAGGGCCGCGGCGGCGAAGCACACGGTCTTCTGTTCGTCTGAGAAGTCCCGTACGCGTTTGCCGTGGACGCGGGCTGCCCGGGCCAGGGCTGCTTCGGCGTGCTCGATCAGTGCGTTCCTCAGCTGTGCCCGGTCTGTCGCCGTGGCGAGATCCTGTGCCTCGTACCAGGCGGGGTCTTCGCGATCGGCCGGCTCATGCCTGGTCGTAGGAGCGGCGCAGGGCGAGGACTTCGTCCCGGCGGTCGCGCCAAGAGGCGGCGTAGTCAACCGGGTCGTCGTCGAAGCCGCGGCCTGCGTCGGCTGGGGCGCTTCCCCAGAGCCCCTGTCGGGGGCGGCTGGGACGGGGACGGGGTCTACCGGGGTAGGAAGCGCCTGTCGCTGTTCGAGGTCGATTACCTCATCGTCGAATGCTCGGAAATCTGCATTGGCTGGAGTAGACATTGGGCTGTGGTGTGGTTATGGTTTCTCTCGTAGCCCGAAGAGATCGAACGGCCCGGCAGAGACGAACTGCCGGGCAGCAGGACCCGCAGTACCCGCAGTTGCAGTACGCAGGACGGTGCGGTGACGGAGTTTCGAAGCCAGGTTGGTTGCAGGACGGCGACGGGACTGGTGACCGGACCGGGTGGCCCGCGGTGATCAGGGGCCGCCGTGAGCAGTACCCCGTAGTAAGTGCAGTTGGCAGTACCCAGCAGCGAAGTCAGTGAGCAGTACCTCGGTGAAGGCGTCGGCTGCGGGCGCACGCACCGGGAGGTTCGGCAGTGGGGTTCTAAGCCAGAGCAGATGCAGGATGGGCGACGGGGCTGGCTGCCGAAGTGGCGCTGTGAGAGGCCACCAGCAGTACGCAACACCAGCAGTACGCAGTTCCCGTTTGGTAAGTGATTGATCCAGAGGAAAGAACGGAGGAGCCAAGCGCCATCAGGATCGCCCGGGCGAGCAGAGCAGTACGGAGCCCGGGTACCGCAGGACATCGATAGTGAGGTGGTCTCCGGTCACGCATCCGCGATCCCCCCGCCCCCGACAGCAGCCAGGTCGGGTCTGCGGAAACAGAAGGCCGGCGCAGCATCAGAGTCGGCAGATGGTGTAGAAGTTCCTTCAGGGCCCGGGAGCCACATGCTCCCGGGCCCCTCCACGCGTTCCACAGAGAGGTGCAATGACCGCAGACGACTCGTTCGGCCGTCTCGATGACGACGACTACCCCGCCTACACCATGGGCCGGGCCGCCGAAATGCTCGGTACCACCCAGGGCTTCCTCCGCGCCCTCGGAGAGCACCGCCTCATCACCCCGCTGCGCTCGGCCGGCGGACACCGCCGCTACTCCCGCTACCAGCTGCGCATCGCCGCCCGCGCCCGGGAAATCGTCGACCAGGGCACGCCCATCGAGGCGGCCTGCCGGATCGTCATCCTCGAGGACCAGCTCGAAGAGGCCCAGCGAATCAACGCGGAGTACCGCCGCGCCGCCGAATAAGCGAATCCAACGGCCGCGGCTTGACCTGGGCGCGCCTGCCGCCCCGAACGGCGGGCCTGCCCGCACACGGTCCACAATGTGTCCTTGTTTCCTGTGGTGACAGCGTGTGCGGGCGTGTACCGTCTGTGTCAGCTGTCGTGGTTCGGAAGTTCCCTTTGCCCACGCCGTAGGCGTGGGCGTTTTGCTGTGCTGTGCCGCAGGAACCAGGGCGATCACCTCCGCCTTCCGCACGTTGTGGGAGGCGTACTCGACTGGAAGGCATGAGACATGGCTACGGGAACTGTGAAGTGGTTCAACGCGGAGAAGGGCTTCGGCTTCATCGCTCAGGACGGCGGCGGCCCGGACGTCTTCGCGCACTACTCGGCGATCAACTCCTCGGGCTTCCGTGAGCTCCAGGAGGGCCAGAGCGTGACGTTCGACGTCACCCAGGGCCAGAAGGGCCCCCAGGCCGAGAACATCAACCCGGCCTGACCTTCCGTACTCCGCCCGCACAACGCAGGGGACCGCGCTCGGCACCGACCGGAACGGCGAATGCCGGTCTTATCCGGTGACGTCGGCGGAATCTGAGGCGCACCAAGTCAGGGCTGCGCAGCTGTTGCTGCGCAGCCCTGGTCTGTGTCGAGAACGGGGTCACGCTTCGTAGCGGGCGGCTAGGGTTCGTGCCGTCTCGGCGATGCGGCTGCGTAGTTCGGCCGGTGCCAGGACCTCGACATCGGCGCCCAGCCGCAGGAAGGCCCGGTGGGCGTGGTCGATCGACTCGATGGGTACGCGGACCTCCGTCCATCCGTCACCCGTGGGTGTCACGCCGAGGCGGCGGGCGCCCTCCGGGGTGAGCCGCACCAAGGCGTCCGCGGTGTGCAGTCGCGCTCGGAAGTCGGCCAGATATACGTTCCAGTACCCGGGCAAGTCGAACCCGTCCGGGATACCGAACTCTTCTGCCAGCGGCCGGATTTCGAGGATCTGGTCGACTCGGTAGGTGCGGATCCCCGTCGGCCCACCGGCGACCAGGTACCAGCGGCCGGCCTTGAGGACGAGCCCGTACGGCTCCACCCGTCGCTCGATCTCCTCCGGCGCCCGCCAGCGCCGGTACCGCAGTACCACCGCCCGCCGCGCCCACACCGCGGCGGCGATCACGGCCAGGTGAGGCACTTGGCCGACGTCGCCGTACCAGCCGGGAGCGTCGAGCAGGAAGCGTTCCTGGATCCGCTCGATGTGCTCGCGCAGCTCCGCCGGAAGGGCGGCCCGCAACTTGAGCCGGGCGGTAGCGAGCGCCTCGCCGAGGCCGAGTTCGGCGGCGGCACCGGGGAGTGCGACGAGGAACGCGGCCCGCGCCTCGTCCACGGTCAGTCCGGTGAGCCGGGTCCGGTAGCCGTCGACCAGCCGGTAGCCGCCGGCGTGGCCGGCCGCGCCATACAGCGGGACACCGGCGGCACCGAGCGCCTCGACGTCCCGGTAGACCGTCCGGACGGAGACCTCCAGTTCGTCGGCTAGCTGCCGGGCCGTCATCCGGCCCCGGTTCTGGAGCAGCAGAAGCAGGGTGACCAGCCGGCTCGCACGCATGCGGCTCAGTATCCACTGACAGTGGATGTCAGCAGACCGGCCCTAACCTGCTGCGCATGGACGACAACTGGACCATGGACCTCACGCGCACCGGTCAGGCCACCGCATGAGCATCGTCGAACTCCGGCAGTACACCCTGCATTCCGGCGCCAGAGAGACGCTGATCGAGCTGTTCGAGCGCGAGTTCGTGACCGGTCAGCAGGCGGTCGGTATCACCATCGGCGGCCGGTTCCGCGATCTGGACGACCCGGACCGCTTCGTCTGGCTGCGCGCGTTCCCCGACATGGCGCACCGCCGGCGCGCGCTGGAGGCGTTCTACACTGGCCCGGTCTGGCGAGAGCACCGCGACACCGCGAACGCCACCATGATCGACAGCGACGACGTCCTGCTGCTGCGCGGCCCGGGCTTCACGCCGGAGCCGGGGACGAGTGAGGTGCTCGCGACCGTCTGCCATCCCACCGACGCGGCCGACTTCGACGCGTACGCCGCCCGGCACCTGGGCCCGGGGCATGCACTGCACCGCACCGAGCACGCCGAGAACGACTTTCCCCGCCTGCCCGTTCGCACCGGGGAGGATGTCCGGATCTGGTTCGGCCCGGCCGAACCGGCACCCTGGCCGACCCAGCGGCTGCG
Source organism: Streptomyces sp. WI03-4A (assembly GCF_033792105.1). NCBI lineage: Bacteria > Bacillati > Actinomycetota > Actinomycetes > Kitasatosporales > Streptomycetaceae > Streptomyces > Streptomyces sp. WI03-4A. The sequence continues at coordinate 67,813 of NZ_JARAUO010000008.1, read as the reverse complement.
GCTGGAGCCCGTGAAGCCTTGGCCTCGGGCTTCACCTGGAGTCCGTCCAGATCATGGGCGTGAACCCGGAAGTGCCTCCTGAGCTGGGACGATGAACCTTGTCGAGGGATTCTGCCGGTCCAGGTGGAAGGCACTCTCTACGTGCAGGGTGTCGGTTCGCGTCCCCAGCTCCGTGTTACCGCTGACGGTGCGGGGGTGGTCGGTCACGCCGGTGCGCGGCTACTGGCTGATCTGGCTGATGCCACCGGGCTGACCAGCTCGTACTCCAACGTCCATGGGAAAGTCCCCGGCCGGATCGCGTAGCTCTGGGTCGGCGCCGAACGCGAGCAGGATCGCGGTGGTGTGCACGGTGAGCGGCTGGCGGCTTTGCAGGGCGCGTGAGCCCCGAGGAGTATCTGCGCTGTGGGGGCACCCCTACGGGGAGACAGCACCCTCGGTGCCCGCGGCACGCGCCGAACTGCGGCAGCTGACCCAGGCACGGCGAGCCGTCCAGGTCGTCTGCGCGCGCCTCGGGCGACCAGGAGCGTCCCCGTCCCGTTGTGGCCCGTTCCGGATCACCAAAGAGAGCGTGCCGGTGCCCCGCGGATACTGTCTCCGCGGGGCACCGACCTGTCAGTGATCAGCCCTGGGTGCCGCCCTGCGTGTTGCCGGAGCCCCCACCCTGGGTGCCGCCTTGCGTGTTGCCGTTACCCGCCCCCTGCGTGCCGCCCTGCGTGTTGCCGGAGCCACCCCCCTGGGTGCCGCCCTGGGTGTTGCCGTTACCGGCACCCTGCGTGCCGCCCTGCGTGTTCCCGGAGCCGCCACCCTGGGTGCCGCCCTGGGTGTTGCCGTTGCCCGCGCCCTGCGTGCCGCCCTGGGTGTTGCCGTTGCCCGCACCCTGGGTGCCGCCCTGGGTGTTGCCGCCCTTCGGCATGGCAGCAGCGTTCTTCGACGCGCTGTTCTTGCTGTTGCTGTTGTTCTTGCCGTGGTGCTGCTGGTGCTGCTGGTGGTGGCTGCTGGCGTGCGAGGCGCTGTGGTGCATGGGCGCGGCCTCCGCGCTGGCGACACCGAGGGTTCCGGCGGCGACAGCGGCGATGCAGGAGATGCCGGCGATACGGGCGGCGAGGTGACGTCGGGCGTTCAGCATGAGATTCCTTCGGAAGCTGTTCGGAGGACTGGGGCCGGTCGGCCTTTCGTGTATTCAGTTCAGCCCGCCCGGCCGTCCCCGTACGTCCCCCGACCGGCCCACCCACCGGCTGACCCGCCCCTCCACCGGCTGGGCGCCGACGGTGACCTCGTCGGCGTGGCCGCGCGGTACAGGTCGGTCGGCGCCCTCCCGTTCCACCCACCAGGTTCGGACTACTGGTACGGGGTGCCGCTGGCTTCAGTCCTCGGTGAGCGCCAGGGGCAGTGCCGGGGTTGCTTCGCACATCCACGGGCCTTATCGTTTCTCGATACCATCGAAAATCGATATGCGAGGCGGGGACTCCATGACCGAAGACCGGAAGATGCTCGAGCCCATGACCACGGTCGTGTCCGTGCTCCTGCGCATTCTGTTGGCCCTTGCGATAACAGGACTCGTCGTCTCGGTCGTACATGGCGGTTGGGGAGGCTTCAGCGTCTGCATCGCCGACGAGTCGAGCAGCAGTTCCGCCACGCCCGGCGGCTTCGCCGCCGAGAGTGGGGCGCAGGTCGACTCGATCCCGCGTTACTGCGCAGAGGCGCCCGACGCACACTTGCGTGTCCTGGACGCGCTCAGCAGCCTGCCGTCGAGCTTGCTCCTGATCAGCGGCCTGTACCTGCTGCACCGGTTCTTGCGAGGAGCGGCGCGGGAGGGTGTTTACACCGCGCGCACGGCGTCTCGGCTTCGCCTGGTCGGCTGGTGGCTGCTTGTCGGCAGCCTGGTCGTCGAGTTCGCCGAGGCGAATGCCAGGGCAGCCCTGCTTGCGGCGCTGGCCAAGGACGTGGACTTCTCGGCCGGGAGCGTGCTGAGCATGTGGAACTTTCCGTACCTGGCTGTTCTGACCGGTCTCGGTGTTCTGACCTTCGCACGGATCACTCGCCAAGGTGTGTCCATGCGTGAAGACCTCGAAGGGCTGGTCTGATGGCTGCCGCGGACGACCACGAAGGTCATGACATCGAAGTGCACCTCGACAGGCTGCTCAGCGAGCGCAGCATGACCCTCACCGAACTCGCCAACCGCGTCGGCGTGACCAACGTCAATCTCTCCGTGCTCAAGAACGGACGCGCCAAGGCGATCCGGTTCAGCACCCTCACCCGGATCTGTGAAGTCCTGCAGTGCCAGCCAGGAGACCTGCTCAGTTATCGCCCGGGATCCTCGGACGGACGCCCGCGCAAGCCTTGACCCGCAGGACCGCACGCTACTGGCGCCGTACGGTGCGCGTACGGGATCTGTCTGCCGACAGGGTCACTTGCGCGCCCGTGCTGTCCCCGCCGGCCTCGGTGACGCCCCCGGCTGCCGCGGTCCGGGGTCTGGATGCGGCACGTCGGGGCAACGCGCCGCGATGACCGGAACTGCGTGGCCGAGCCTCACCATCCGGTGTAGCGTCGTGACCAGCAGTCGTGGTTCCGAAGTCCCGTTCGCCCGTGATCGCATTCGCGGGCGTTTTTGCTGTTCGACGCCTCTCCGGACCAGGGCGATCACCTCCGGGTTCCGCATGGTGCGAGACCCGATACGAGTCCTTTCGAAGGAGACAGGCATGGCCAAGGGCACTGTGAAGTGGTTCAACGCGGAAAAGGGCTTCGGCTTCATCGAGCAGGAGGGTGGCGGCCCCGACGTCTTCGCCCACTACTCGAACATCGCCACCCAGGGCTTCCGTGAGCTTCAGGAGGGCCAGAAGGTCGAGTTCGACGTTACGCAGGGCCAGAAGGGCCCGCAGGCGGAGAACATCCGCCCCCTGTAACGAGGGAACAGGGAAGGGGCCTCAGCCGGAACGCACCACCGGCTGGGGCCTCTTCGCTCTTACCCGCCCCGCCCCGCCGCGGCCAAGGGGACGGTCGACGTGCTGCTGTCAGGGCGTGGGCGCGATGACGAACCCCCGCACGGGCCTTTCCTGCTGCGGATGCCCGGACGCCGGCTGCGCCGAGTACCGGGGATCGATTCGGCCGCGGACGCTGCCAACCGCACCTTGCGTCCATCAGCCGTGCAGTATGCGTACGCCTGGCAGAGCAGGCGACGTCATGCGTCGCCACCGAGTCGGGCGCCGGGACCCGTGCCATTTACAGTGGTCTGCATGGACATGCGGAGGATCGTCGCAGTGCTGGCCGAGGATGCTGAACGGCAGATCCGAGACCGGGTGTGGAAAGTGGCGCCGAGCGACCGCGCACTGGCGCTTGAGGCCGAGGCCGGCCTGCGCGACGTTGTCGGTCCGCCGGACGTCCAGGAGGCCTTGCCGCAGATCAAGCGGCTCGAACACCTGCGGGAAACACTCGCGGTCCTGGCCATCGCCCTCGCGCGCACTCACGGCCGCCTGGCCTGGTTTATCTCCGGTGCTCTGAACGCGCTCGAACCGGTCCTGCGCTGGCGTGCCCTGCCATCTGAGCATGGTGGCACCTTCGGCACTGTCCTCCCGAGCCCTGAGGAATACGCGGAGGCGGAGGACGCCGTCCGCCAACTCCAGGAGGCCCTTGCGCAGATCACCGCCGAATCAGTGGACCCCGGCAGCGTTGACTCAGATCAACAAGCAGATGGGGCCTGAGCGCAGCGAGGGGCGTTTCGCTCACAGCTCCCTGACCAACGTTCGGGTATGACGCTGGCGTTGATAAGCACTACCTGAAGGGATGGGACGAGGTGTGCCTGTGACCCGTGGTCCGCGGGTGCTCTGCCTGCTGCACTGGCACGGTGAGCCCCCCTACGGGCTGACCGCGCTGGGCGTCGCCCCGGACCGGCTGACCGAGGCGGAGGAGAAGGCCGCGGCGGCCCTGGCCGGCCTGGCCCTCCCCGCCTCGTGGGAGGACGCGGACCCGACACTGCGGCGGCACCTCGTCGCCGCGTTGCGGCCGGTTCCGACGGCGGGCCTCTGGCACGTCACGGACGACCGTCCGGCCCTCGACGAGGACCGTGCCCGGCACGACTGCCTGCGCGCCCTGACCGCCGAGTGGCCCGGCAGCGAGCCTGTGCTGACCGAGGAGGCCGACCGGCTGCCTGCGCTGACCGCCTTGGTCCGGTTGACCGCCCTGGTCTGCTGGATGCCGCCGGGGGTGTGGCTGGACGCCGAGGAGGACCTCCTCGACATCTACGACACCTACACGGTCGGCACCCTGCCCGACGCGCCGCCCTGACCCACCTCGCTCGCCGAGCGACCGGCATCACCGACCGCGCCCGGCCCGTACATCGGGCGGGGGCGGGGGCGGTCGGCGTACAGCCACGAGAGGAGCCCACAGGGCTCTGTTGAGGAGCGGATTCGCGGAGTCTGGGCGGCAGGTCAGCGGCGGATGACGGTGTAGCCGGCGTCGTTGACGGCGGCGGGCCGGCACAACCCCGCCCCCGCATCCTGATGATGTCCCTCAGCGCCGGGCGCAGTTGGCCATCAACGCGGACAGCGGGGATGGGCTCAGAGGCCGAAGAGGCGGTGACAAGTGCTGCGCTGGCCCGGTTCGATTACACCGCTGTCCCCGGCAGCACCAACGAGGCCCGCGCTGACGGAGAAGAGACCAGACCCACCACGCGGCCTTCGCTGTCCCCGGGCGAGTGCGCCGAACCGCTCCCGCAGGTCCGGGCGGGCCGCTTCGACGGCTTCGACCACCCTCGTGAGACCCGCCCCGACGGCCAGGCCTGGCGTCGGAACGAGCATGGGCTCGCGCCGGGTGGAGGAGTCCCCGTCCCCGCGCCACGCTGGGCGGCTCAGGGCGTGTCTCCTTGGTGCTCTGAGGACCGCGCGTTTCGCGCGTTCCGCGAATGATGTGGGTGCGTGGCCGGATCCGATCAGTCCAGTCACTCGCAGGGGTGGCAAGTGCGCTGGGTATCGGCCACACCGGGTGGTCTTCCCTTTCCTCATGCTTTGGACGGGGAAGTCTGAGCGGCACCGTCCAGCGGCGAGTATGCGAGCTGGCGCGCCCCCACGAAGGAGAAGAGGCCACGTGATCGGCACCATGATGAGGTTCCTGCGACGGCCGACAGCAGCCGTGGCCAGCGCGGCGGCAGTCCTTGCCTCCATGATCGGAGTCGCTCGGCCCGCGCAGGCGTCCCCGGCCTACCACCTCGTTCAGATCAAGACGTCCACGGGCAAGTGCCTGACCATCAGGAACCAGAGCACCAGCGACGGCGCTTCGCTTGAACAGAACCGGTGTCAGAATCTTCCCGCCCAGCGCTTCAAGAGCATGAACGATGGCGTCGCGAACCCGACCCACGAGATCAGGACGTTCGCGGACAAGTGCCTGACCATTTATGGCGCGTCCGGGAGTAACGGGATCACCTGGCCGATTATCCAGCAGGAGTGCAGGGAGGGTTCCTTTCATCAGCGCTTCACGTACTTCGCCGAGAACGGTCAGCCGGGCATCGGGTTCAGGTCGTTGTCACTGGGGCTCTGCTGGACCGTGACGGGCGTCAGCGACGGTGCCAGGATCGAGGGCGATGCTTGCGACGGGTCTGACTCTCAGCGCTTCACACTCGTCTACGTGTGAGGCCGCGCCGCTGCTCACCGCTGTGCTGGGTGGAGAGCCGGTCAGGCAGGTAGGGGAAAACGGACTGCGAGCAGGGCCCGGTCGTCAGGGAATGCGGCCTCGGGCTGGTGGTGCAGAAACCGGTCGCACAGCTCGGCGATGTCCAGGCCACTGGTGGTGCGGGCGAACTCGGTCAGCCGTTCCATTCCTATGGCGAGGTCCTCGCGACGGCGCTCGATCAGCCCGTCGGTGTACAGCAGCAGGGTGTCGTTCTCGCTCACAGTGGTGTCGGCCTGTCGGTAGCAAATGTTGCGAATGGGTCCGAGAGGCGGTGAGGTGGCGTGGTTGAGATAGGCGCTGGTGCCGTCGGCGTGGATGAGCAGCGGCGGCGGATGGCCGGCGCCGGCGTAGGTCAAAGTGCGCGTCCGGCGGTTGAAGACCAGGTAGCAGGCGGTGGCCATGCGGTTCGGATGGTAGCGCCCCAAGAAGGTGTTGAGTTCGTCCAGGACAGCGCTGGGGTCGGTGCCGCAGCGCGGCACGATGTTGCGCAGGGCGGCGGTGATCTGTGCCATGACGGTTGCTTCGTGCAGTCCGTGGCCGGCGACGTCGCCGATGCTCAGGCCGATGTGATCGGCGTCCACGTCGTAGACGTCGTACCAGTCGCCGCCGACCGAGAGCAGGTCACTTCCCGGGGCGTAGCAGGTGGCCGCCTCCAGTCCGGGCAGGTGGGGCAACTGGGGCAGCAGACTGAGCTGTAGACGTTCGGCGACCCGGTGCTCGTGCTCGTGCAGCCCCGCTCGACGCAGCGCCTGAGCGATCTGCTGGGCCACGGCCGTCACGTGCGCGGGAGCGGTAGAGCTGTGTGAACCGTAGACGATCAGCATGCCCAGCTGGACACCGTCCGCCTCCAGCGCCAGCGCCAGCGGAACCGCATCCGCGACCCCACAGGGGGGCGAGGCGTCCGAGGAAGAAGGCCGGTCCAGGTCGGTCCAGCCTCCCGCGTCAGCCGGAAGACCGTTGTCACCTGGCTGCAGGGGCGGCACCAGCCGCGCCGAGTGCAGATAGAGCTCCGCCGCGGTGGCCCCCAGGGCCGCCGGCGCCACCTCACTGACGACGCGGGACACCTGGGCCAGTGTGATCGCACCGGCAAGGGCGGCGGTCAGGTCGTACAGGTGCTGCAACTGGGCACGGGCGGCCTGTTCAGCGGCCAGCAACCGCGCTCGGTCCACTTCGGTGGCCCGGCGGAAGGCGACCTCCCGGTTCAGCCTCTCCACCTGCTGGCTGAGCACCACGAACTGGTCGGACGCCCCGGCCTCGACGAGATGCAGCTGCAGGGCCGGCTGCGGCCCGTCCCACCACGTGGCCCGCGCCCCGTGACAGCGAAATCGCCGCATGCGGCCGTCAGCGTCCTTGATGACCAGCGCGCCCGGTACAGGGCTGCCGCTGCGCAGCCATACAGCCAGCTGCTGACGTAGCCACGGTGTGTCGTCGGGCCGCAGATCGAACACGCTGGCGCCCGGGCGCAGCCGGTCGTCACAGCGGCAGGCCGCCGGGTTGGCGGCCAGCACGCGGCCGTCGGCCCCGCAGAGAAGCACCGGATGGGGCAGCGGTTTGGTGATGGCCCGGAAGAGGCCAAGGGTCATGGAGCCACAGCCCGGTCACCGAAGTACTCACGGCCACTCACCGTCTCGATGTCCACGTCGGGGACCAGGTGCACCACCACGCGGCAGCCCGCGTCGCCGCGCGCGATGGTCTGCTCCAGCTCCACCCGCGCGTAGCCCAGGTTGCGGGCGGCGATGGTGCCGAAGACGTTGGACGTCATCATGCACATCGACTCCCGGCCCACCACCTTCTCGGCGAACGGGCACACCCGGTTGCCCAGCACGATCTTCTTCTCGTCGTGCTCGATGACGTAGAAGTCACCGTTGATGCGGCGCTTGAGATCCACGAGTGCCTCGGCGACCTGCTCACCTGTGAGCCGGTCGGCTCCCAGCGCCTTGAGGTACATCTCGTCGATCTGCGTGCCGACGGCCTGCCCCACCAGGCTGACGTAGCCGGACGCCTCCTCCAGACCGATCACCGACTCCAGCGACGTCGCCAGCTCACGCACCAAAGTCCGCAGGAACACATCACGGTCGAGTGGAATCTCCACATCCGAAACCTGTTCCATGCTGGCTCCCTCGCCCTCGGGCCGCGGCGGCCGCGGGACCGGCGTGACCTCTCCTCCTGTGACGGGACCTGATTCTGCCAGCTCCCTCCAACCCGCCACCACCAGCACGTCGATCTCCCGGCGGAGGGCCTTCACAGGATCTGCCGGTCACCTGGCAGACACAGATGGTTCACCAGAGGGGCAGGGGTAACCCGGCCAGTGGCTGCCACCGGCTGCGCGCAACGCCGGTCACCGGCGGCCTAGGGCCACCCGCGCTGGAGGAACCTCGTGAACGGCGAATCGACCATCCCATCCTGTGAGTCGCGCTTCCCCGCAGTCACGGCGAGCATTACGGCTGCCCGGCACTGGGTCCGCGACTGCGTGGAAGGTTTCGGCGGCCCGCTGCGCGAGCACCGGATGATCCAGACCGCCGAGCTGCTCGTCTCGGAACTGATCACCAACGCCATCCGCCACGGCTCCGGCCCGCCTTTGATCCGGCTCACCTGGAACGGACGGTGGCTGCGCATAGCCGTGAGCGATTCCAGCGACCGCTGGCCCCGTGAACGGGCCACTTCGAACACCGAGCCCGGCGGCTTTGGTATGCAGCTCCTCGAACGACTCGCCCGATGCTGGGGCGTCACCCCGTGTCATCCCGGCAAAACGGTCTGGGCCGAACTTGGCCTCGACTCCTGAGCTCGCCCTGCCTTCCAGCGTGGGTAGCGTCGCCATGACGAGCCGACTTCGGCGGAGTAGGCCGCCTAACCCGCCCCCAGCTTGCCTCAACAGGAGACCATGCCGGCCGTGCCCAGCCCTGCGGTCTGACGGTGCGCCAGATGCGAGAGGACCGCACCCTGCATCTCTTCGCTTGGCCTTACCGGTATCGTGCGAGGTGATCGATGGGCCGCCGTGTGGCCAAGCCCGAGGAACTGGGGGGAAGGTCGTGGATGTCCCACATGTTGTGGGCGGGCCCCCCGCCCCGCCGCCACGTGGCGCGGTGCTGCAGATCATTCCGTTGCCTGACAGTTCCGGGCTGGGGGCGATCGGGGAGATCAGCATGAACACACGGACCGTTTGGCAGCAGGCGCTGAAGGAACTGGCCGAGCGTCACACGGATGTGCTGCATGTGGATCTGTCCCGCGTGCAATTCGTGGATGTGGCTGGTGTGACGGACCTGGCGGTAACCGCCCACCGTCTGTCCGAGGGACGGCGGATCGTGATTCACCGCCCTCCGGCGCAGTTGCCGCGCATCCTTGAGCTTTTCTGGCCGGGGATCGCCGCGATCGAGGTGGCGGCGTGATGAGCACAGCCACCTCGCACGAGCCGTTCGTTCACCCGGCGCTCTTCTACCGAGACCGGGACCAGTACATCGCGGGGACGGTTCCCTTCCTGAGGGAAGGGCTGGACGCCGGTGAGCCCGCGGCCGTCGCCGCTCCGCCCGATCGCCTGGAGCTGATCCGCGAGGGGCTGGGTGAGCGAGCGGCGGAGGTGCGCTTCATCGACATGACCCAGGCCGGCCGCAACCCCGGCCGCATCATCCCCGGCGTGCTGCGCAAGTTCGCGGACGCCCAGTCGAGCGCCCGCCGGGTCCGCATCATCGGCGAGCCGATATGGCAGGGTCGTTCCGCCGTCGAGTACCCGGCGTGCGTCCAGCACGAAGCCCTGATCAACGCTGCTTTCACCGGGCGCGCGGTAACCATCCTGTGCCCCTACGATGCCGGGCAACTGGAGAAGCAGGCGCTCAGCGACGCCCTGGCGACCCATCCGCTCATCCTCGACGCTGATGGAGAGACGGCCTCCGCCGCCTACAGCCCCGAGCAGATCATCGCCCGCTACAACGAGCCCTTGCTCGCCCCACTCGGCGCCGCGGCCCGTCCTTTCGCCGCCCAAACACTGCCCGACGCCCGGGACTTCGCCGTGTCCCATGCGCGGTCCCTGGGCGTGTCCGGTATGAGCCTGGGGGACCTTGAACTCGCGGTGGCGGAGCTGACCACCAACAGCGTCGTCCACGGCGCCGGCTCGGGCACACTGCGCATCTGGGCCGAGAGCAACCGGATTGTCTGCGAGGTCCACGACGGCGGACAACTCAATGATCCCCTGGCCGGCCGCCGCCCGCCCAATCCCACGCAGCCCGGCGGCCGTGGCCTCCTTCTAGTCCACCAACTCGCCGACCTCGTCCGCGTCCACACCGGCCCCGACGGCACCACCATTCGCTGCTATCTCCCCGGCTGACCAGGACAATGTGGCGGACTCCGCTCACTTTGCAGCGCGATCGACGGCAGCGTCATACAGTTTCTGTGGGCAGGTAGATCAACAGGGCGACGGCGGCTGGGGTGCGGCGGTTGTTCCAGTGGTCGGAACAGCAGGTTGAACAGGGGTGCGCCGACGGCCGGCCCTGGCCAGGACACAGACGTCAGGGCGGCGGCCAGGGAACTTGCGGCGCCGCGGGCCCCCATCACGCGCGGGCCCCACAGCACGCCCATGGCGAGCATGGAGCCGAACACGCCCGCTGCCCGCCACCGATCCTGCTGCCCGGTGCCTCCCGTGCCAGGCGCCGCAATCGGCTGCTCGTGAACGCCCTCGACAGCACCGGCTGACCCTCCTGGCAAAAGGCCGCCTTCCCGCCTCGGTGAGGGGCCGGCGGTCCAGAAAGCGCTGAAAGATCACTGGGCCGGCCGGCAGGGTGAACTCGTCCGGGCCGATCTGACGGCCGGAGGGGTCAGGAGCTGGTTCAGTGCCCGGCGGCGGTTTTCGGTGATCCGGGCGAGGGCGTGGGCGGAGTTTTCGTCCCGGTCGGCCTGGGCGGCGAGCGCCATCGGGGCGCTGCCGGCTGCCGGATCGGCGATTCCCACGCGCAGGCTGGTAAGGAAGGCGGTTATCACGGCGCGTGGATCGGCGCTGGGCTCGGGGCAGGCGGGTGGCCTTGCCCTCGAGGATCAGGTCGACCAGGAGCGCTCCGCGGTTGGGCCAGTGCCGGTAGAGGGTCTGCCGGGTCGAGGCCCGGCTGCGCCTGGAAACGCACTCGCCCGGCAGTGAAGGAACCCGAGCGGGCCCCTGGGCGGCAGGATCCGCGCTGACCATGCCGCCACTCGCCCTTACCCCTTGGTCCCGCCGGGTTGGGTGCTCGGGATCCGGTGGGTGAAGCACAACGAGACGAGGGCGCTGAGCGCGAGGATGGCCAGTGCGGCGCGCAGGCCGTCGAGTCTGGCCGCGGCGTTCGCGTCGAGCGCGGCGTCGGTCACGTCCGCACTGGCGCCGGCGTCGGTCAGGGCGGTCTTGAGCTGGGCGTCGGACAGGAAGGACACGCCGCTCTGGAGCTGTGCGTTCGCCTGGCTTTTCACAGTGTCCGGGACCGCCGGATTCTGTTCGATGCTGGTCAGGAACGATGTGGTCAGCGTGGCGATCATGATCGACCCCGCGAGTGCCGTACCGATCGAGGCCCCAAGGTTGGTAACGGAGTTCTGGATGCCGCCGACCTCCGCGCTCTGCTCGTCGGGCACCGCCGATACGGTGACAGAGCCGAGCTGGGAGGCCAGCGCGCCCATGCCCAGCCCGATCAGCAGCAGGGGAATGGTGACGATCTCCGGGCCGGCATGGGCGTCGAGCGCGGCCATCAGGACCACCGCCCCCGCGAACATCGCGACGACGCCGAGCCGTACGACTCGCCGCGGTGAGACGTTCGGGAGGAGGCGCGGGATCAGGACCGCGGCAGCCAGCAGAGTCAGTGAGAGCGGCAGGATACGCGCACCGGTCTGGAGCGCCGACAGGCCGAGCGCGACCGACAGGTAGAGCGGTACGACAAAGAACACACCCATTTGTACGAGGTACTGGAAGAAGAACATGGTCAGGCCGCCCGTCAGCTGCTTGTTCTCCAGCAGCACCGGGTCCACGAGCGGCTCCCCGCCCCGCTTGACCAGCCGGGCCTCCCAGCGCAGGAAGCTCCAGATCAGGAACAGGCCCGCCAGGACGAGCCACACGACCAGCGAGACACCAAGCCACGCCGGGGCGCCGGGCTTCGGCCGGAACCAGCCCCACTCCCCAGAGCGCAGGACACCGAACACGAAGATTCCGAGCCCCAGGGCGGAGAGCACGGCACCGACGAGATCGACGCGCGGCCTCTGGTCGGGCGCCGCGTCGGCGACCCGGCGGGCGAGCACCAGGATGACGAGCACCAGCACCACTTCCCCAGCGAACACCCACCGCCAGGAGAAGTACGTCGTCGCCACGCCTCCGATGAGCGGCCCCAACGCGATCGCCACGGCCCCGGCGGCGGCGACGAGACCGTAGGCGGCGGGCCTCCGCCGCGTGGAGAAATTACCGGCGACAAGCGCCACGATCGCGGGCAGGATCAGCGCGGCGCCGACACCCTCGAGGAGCGACCAACCGACCATGAGAACCGTCAGGTTCGGGGCGAGCGCCGTGGTCAGTGACCCACAGCCGTAGATGGCGCAGCCGATCATGAAGGCCCGCTTGCGGCCGATCAGAGCGCCGACCTTGCCGCCGGGGATCATGAGCATCGCCATCACGAGCGTGTAAGCCGTGATGGCGCCCTGGATCCCGGACACAGTCGTGCCCACGTCGTCGGCCACGCTCGCGATCGACACGTTCATGACGGAACTGTCGAGCGCCATCAAAAACTGACCTGCCGCAAGCGTCAGCAACACGACCCGCATAGTGGCCGAATTCCCGCGCGCGTCCGCTTTGGGGATCATGAAGCGCATTGTCACAACCGTCACGACGAACCGGGGCCGCGACCCACCAAGGGATCCTCCGGTCGACAGCCGACGCCCCTCCGGGCGCAGAAAGGCTAGGCCGAGCGCGTGTTTCACTTGCCGTCAGTTTCCAGGGGGCGATTGCTCCGTCACTCGGGGCGCTGCAGGGTCTCCCTGACCTCGCGCAGCGCGTAATAGACCAGCACGTACCCGGCGGCCGGGTCGGCCCACCAGAGGCCGGCCACAGAATTCAGCAGGAGGCCAAGCAGCACGGCGGCGGCCAGCAAGCCGTCGATCAGGGTGACCCGGCCCTCCGTCTTCAGCGCCGGATTGTCCAGCGCGGTGCCAGTGCGCGCCTTGCCAGCGGCGAGCGCGAACATTACCGCTGCCGTCACCGCGGTCCAGCCGATGCCCAGCGGCGAGTGGTGAGGCCGGAGACCGGAGGCCAGCACCCAAGTCGACTGCACCAGCAGGTACACCGCCAGCAGCCCGAAGCCAACACCGATCAGCTTCAGTGCACGGAGCCGGCGACCCTCGCCGGTACCCGACAGCTCCCAGATCACCACGGTGGAGGCGCCGATCTCGATCAGGGAGTCCAGGCCGAACCCGGCCAGCGCCACGGACCTCGCTGAGATCGCGGCAACCGCGAGCACCACGATGCCGATGACGTTCCAGCCGAGGGTGACGTACTCCAGGGCGAAGCCGCGACGGACAAGCGCCTGACGGGCGAGGTCATGCGTGCTAGTCACCGCAGGATCCTCCCAGACCTGCGACCGCAGCCGTGCAGGCGCAGGCTGGTGACCACGCCTGTTGCCACTTTCTGCACCGAGGCCAGGGCGGTCGATCGCGGGCCCCCGGGAAGACTGTGCGAGGACCTCCCGGGGCCCGGTCATGGGAACACATCGCACTAACGACGTTGCTTCCCCGGACGTTACGGGGCGTCGACAAGTAGGCTCCTCTCTCTCCGCGTTGCGCTTCGGTATGAGGCGGACGTGAGCCGCATCTACGAGGACACGTACGAGTGGTGCGGGAATCGACGCGTGGGCAGAGTTTCCTGGTGAGTCACGCGATACCGCTTAACGGTTCGATACGTCACTCGTTCTGTTGAAAAGCTGGCGACACAAACGCCGTTGCTCGCGCGCGGCCCCACATTGATCAAGCCTGTCTCTCCTGCGAAGGAGACGCCACTGTGCGAATTTCTGACATTCAGCGCTGCGACATCCGGCCCGGACGGCTCGTCGAGTGGACGTTCAGCCCGGCAACCGTCGCGGCCGCAGCAGTGCTACCGCCGGATCCGCGGCCGCCGGCTTACATCCAAGAGTCGCACATCAGGACGGCGCGATCGGTGCGCGAGGACGGCTTGTTCGTACCGACGTGGCTCGGTGCAGCGTTCGACCTGCCATGCCACGCCGACCTCGACGCGCTGGAACATGCCCTGCGTGACTGGACGTTGCGCCACGAGACATTGCGCAGCGGGTTCAGGTGGTCCGGCGACGACATGCACCGGTTCACTCTCGACGAAGACGATGTGACCCTCCAGCGCGAGGTGGTCGGCGAGTTCACCGACGCCGAGTTGCTGATCCGGCATCTGCAGGACCGTTTCGACGCTGCGGCGGACGCGCTCGGCTGGCCCAATCTCATCTACGCCGCGGTCGTCCGCGAGGACTGCACCAGCGTGTACCTGGCCTTCGATCACACCAACGTCGATGCCTACTCGCTCCAGCGCATCCCGGACGAAATCCACGAGCTCTACACGGCACGTCTCGCCGGGCGGCCCGTCGTCGGCAGCCCTGTCGGCAGTTACGTCGACTTCTGCGAGCAGGAGCGGGCGAACGCGGACGCCATCGACGACACCCACACGATCGTCGCCCGCTGGCGGGAGTTCATCGGCCGGTGCGGCGGAAGGCTTCCGGAGTTCCCCGTCGATCTGGGCCTCGAGCCCGGTGGGGTTCTGCCCGTCCAGAAACTGGTGCGTGAGCCGCTCGTCGACGCGGACGCGGCCGCCGCGTTCGAAGCGTATTGCCGACCCTACGGCGGCAGCCTGGTGGGCATCCTGGCGGCGACCAGCCTGATCGTCCACGAGTTGGGCGGGCAACCGATCTACCGCACGGTCGTGCCGTTCCACACCCGGCTGAAGTCCGCATGGTCGGACTCCGTGGGCTGGTATGTCGGCGGCGCCCCGATCGAGGTACCAGCGGCACGGGATTTCGACGGCGCACTCGCCTCGGTCCGTGCCGAGTTGCAGGCCAGCCGGTCACTGGCGCGCATTCCGCTCGCCCGGGTACTGCCCCTCCTGGGCACGGACTTCCGTCCCACCTCACCGGACCTGTACTCGATCATCTCCTACGTGGATGCCCGTGTCGTCCCCGGCTCTGCCCGCTGGGCCGAACAGAAGGCATACGGTCTGCTCCGTGTGTCGTACGGCGATCAGGTATGCGCCTGGGTCAACCGGCTGCACGAGGGACTGTGGCTCGCCTGCCGCTATCCGGACACCGACATCGCTTCCAAGAACGTGTGCTTGTATGTCGAAAGGCTCCGGGACTCGATCCTCTCGGTGCCTGCGCGCAATCGCGTTCCGGCCGTCAAACCGTCATCGGCTTGACGCAAATTCCCTCCGGGGTCGCCGCCTTGACACACAGCCGAGCCGCCCCAAGATGTACCCGAGGCGGTGACCTCGGTATCGCCGCAGTGCAAACCACGGTCCGGTGAGGCCAGTTGGCTCCCCAGAGCAGCTTTTGGCGTCCGTTCCCCTGAGGACACGTTTGACCAGTGTGGAATGCCTTATGTCGCTACTGCTAGTGTCTGCGTCGTCACTCTAGGCAACTTGCCTTCAGGTAAAGCGATGCAGAACCGAGGGTTCCATGCGTAAGTTTCAGCAGGTCGTGATCGCAGCAGCAGTGGCGGCCGGCGGCCTGTCCGCCATCGGCGCCGGCACCGCTGCCGCCGACACCTACGGCACCGGCGGGCCGGAGGTGTCCGACGTCTACCGCCCCTACCAGGAGTGCAGCCCGCAGACGGTGGCCGAGAACGACGTCCCGCTCGCGGTGCTCGGTCTCGGCCAGACCCTGGACACGACCTGCGGTCAGTACAACAGCGCCTTCACCGGCTGATCGGCGGCGCGTCACTGGCGACACTCGGTGCAAGCCGCCAGGTAGGCATCTTCGGGGCCAGGGATCCCGGTCGGCTGCCTGGGTGTCGCAGACAGCGCCGGCGCAACGTTCACGACAGACGGTGCCCGGACACCCGCAATAAGGACACGCATCACATGTTCAGCACGAAAAAGATCGCTGCCATCTCGGGGCTCGTCGGCGGCCTCGTCGTGGCATCCACCGGCCTGGCGCACGCGTACGCCGCGGCGAACCCGGGCACCTGCACCCGGGACCTCCTGGGGAGCGTCACGTGCACCCAGCGCATCACCGGTGAGATCCCGGAAAACGGCGTCATCCCCCACCAGGAGAACTGCATGCCGGTGCAGCCCTTGACGCTGCCCGCCGCTCTGGGTAACGGCACGACCCGAATCGGGCCCAAGGTGAGCTGCACGTCCACCGCGACCGGAGTGCCGGCCGGCGCCGACGGCAGGCAGGAGTCGCCCAACCTCTTCTGAGTCGCGGCGGACGGGCCCCCGGCGGTCATGCGTACTGCGCCATGCACCATACGGAGCGTCGGCGCAACATGGGAGCGCAGATCCCAGCTTTACTACGCAGTGTGTGTATATGCTCACCCTAAGTAGTCAATCCGGGCGTTTTCGCCTGGGCACGAAAGGGTTACACATGCGTAAGTTTCAGCGCGCTGCCGTCGTAGCGGCGGCGGTTGCCGGGCTTTCCACCCTCGGTGTCGGCGTCAGCTTCGCCGGCGGCAATGAGGGCGGCGTGCCTGTCACCGCCGTCGCGAACTCGTCGGCCAACGCAGTGGCTGTCGGGGGCGGTTACTACTACGTCCAGCCGCAGGTTCAGGCACCCACCAAGCCGGCGGCCGGGCCGGAGGAGCACAAGGGCGCCGAGCCCGAGCACGAGGCGTACGGCCAGCACGCGCCCGAGCACGAGGCGTACGGCCAGCACGAGGGCGACGACGACGACAAGTAAGGACGTACCGCGGTCCCCTCCCGCGACGCTCGGGAGGGTGCCTCGACCTTCTGCCGAAGCCCACTGACCTGGCGTCCGGCTCCCGCAACCGGCTCGGACCTGCCCGGTGCGCTGACGTGGTGACAGTAGCCCGGACGCAGCTTCGCGCGTCCGGGCTGCGGGCGTGCTGCGGCAGCGCAGGAGCACCATCTTTCGACCTCCCCGGCCCGGGCGCCGCCAGTCGACTGCACTGGTACGCACGGGCCTTCATGGCAAAGGAAGCCACCACATGTTCTCTCCCCGGAAGACTGCCGCCGCAGCATTCGCCGCAGGCCTCGCCGCGGTCATCGTCGGCACCGGACATGCGTACGCCGGCGGCACACCGGACGACTGCAACAACACCGTGCAAGGTGACGTCGTCTGCGTGAAGAAGAGTGAGACGTTCACCGACAAGGACGGCACGCATGTCGTCAAGCAGGAACAGGACTGCTCGACGACGGACCGGCCCCATGTGGTCTTCCAGGACGGCGACGTGCTGGGAGGCGAGTCGGCCAAGGGCGGCGCGGTGGTGGAATGCTCCAACACTGCCACATTGCCCAAGGGATTCAAGAAGCCGCACATCGAAGTGTGAGCGCTCAGGCAAATGCTGGTCCGATGACGGGTCCCGGACCAGCATTTCGTCTTTTCGCAGGGCCGTATCCGCGGACACGGAAATCCCCGGTGTACCGGGCGGAGCCGGGACACCGGGGACGGTGGTGGGGGACTAGCCGCCGAACTTGTTGTTGCAGCCCATGGTGGAACCAAGGGACGTCTGCTGCGCACCCGGGTTGCCCTCGCCGCCCAGCAGGTTGCCGCCCAGGCCGTTGCCGATGCCGACCTCGCCGAGGAGGTCGACGTTGCTGTCGTGCGACTGACAGGTGCTGCTCTGCTGGATGTTGAAGCTGTCGCCCTTGCCCTTGCCCCAGCCCTGGTCGGCGTGGGCGGCGCCGGCCCCCAGGAATCCGAGGCTGCCGAATGCGGCCACCAGGACGGCGGCCGTACGGACCTTGCGCATGTTGTCTCCGTCGAAGTCAGGTGGGAGCGATCTACACAGATCGACTCTCGTGGAGGTGTCAGTCCGCGAGGGCGCCAGGAGCGCAGGCATGAATCGTCTGGTGACGCGCCTCGCTGCCTCGCTGACCGCCCATGTGCATGAATGGTCCCGGCGCCCTGCCTGAGGCCCGGTGCCGGGACCACTCACTGCCCGACGTCTTCGCGCCGGACGGGATGTCAGAAGGCGCTGTTGTTGCAGCCCATGGTGGAGCCGATGCTGGTGGCCTGGGCGCCCGGGTTGCCTTCGCCGTTGAGGCCGTTGCCCAGCAGGCCGTTGAGCACGCCGACCTCACCGAGGACGTCCAGGTTCAGGTCGTGCGACTTGCAGTTCGAGCTCTGCTTGACGCTGAACTTGTCCCCGTGGCCGTCGCCCTTGCCCCAGCCCTGGTCGGCGTGGGCGGTGCCGCCCATGAGGCCCAGGCTGCCGATCGCGGCGACCAGGACGGCAACGTTGCGAAGCTTGCGCATGTCATCTCCGGTGAAGTGAGGGGTGCGATCTGTGCGAGATCACCTTTTTACAGTTC
This sequence comes from Streptomyces sp. WI03-4A, assembly GCF_033792105.1. Taxonomy (NCBI): domain Bacteria; kingdom Bacillati; phylum Actinomycetota; class Actinomycetes; order Kitasatosporales; family Streptomycetaceae; genus Streptomyces; species Streptomyces sp. WI03-4A. Next base: position 49,677 of record NZ_JARAUO010000008.1, on the reverse strand, counting down.
GGGAGATTAGTACTAAATACCTGAAACCGGACACCGGCGCGCCGCTTTTCCGAACACCTGAAGTACCCGAAAGCCGTATCGACCGGACTACATCCGCGCACACTCTGACCGGCCCGTACAGAGCCTCGGCGGCCGGCCGACCGGCGGGGCTACTGCACGCTGGCGAACGAGTTCGACTGGCTGTTGGCCTGGGTGCAGTCGACGCCCCGGGTCTGCGCCGCAGCAAGCAGAGCCACCGGCACATTCGCGTCGAGCAAGGTCTGCGGGCTGCACTCCTGGGACGGGCGGAACAGGTTGGCCTGGCCCGCCGAAGCGCCCTGTTCCGTCTGCGGCGCCGCAGGGGAGATCTGAGGGCTGATCTGCGGGTTCAGCTGCGGGTTGATCTGCGGGGCAACCTGCGTGCCCCGCTGCGGTACCGTCTGCTGCGCAGCCGGCGAGCCATTGGTCTGCGCGGTCGCCTGAGCGGAGGCAGCCGAGGCGGCCTGAGCGTCCGGCTGCGAAACGGGAGGCGGCACCGTGCCGTTCTGGGCGTAAGGGGTCACGGCGGAACAAGGGCCGGCACCCACGCCGGCCAGGCCGCCGGCTGCTGCGACCACGAGCGCGACCTTGTGAAGCTTGCGCATAAAAACCTCGGCCCTTCAATTGACCTGTGCACGGATGCTGATGAAATGCGAGGGGCAGACCAGCCTTCGCCGTTGCTGCCCTGCGTGGCTGCGATGACCATCGTTCTCGCCTCGTGGGGAACGAGGGAAGATCAGAGCCGATACGGGTGCCGCGGGGCGCTCACCCGTTTGCCGCAGGCGCTCAGGCCGGGACGCCCAGGTCGGCGGGCGGCAAACGGGTGAAGATCTCCGAACGCCGTGACCGCCGCGAAGGAGCCTTCGTTCCACTAGGGAGAGGGCAGCAACCGCGGACCCCTGACGGGGTGGAGGACTCCGCTGCCGGCTCGACTATGAAGTCCGCGTGCTCTACGAGATGACCGTTGCTGACGGTGCGGCGCGAGCATCGCACCGACTGCACGCTGACCACATCGAATGCAATGGATTCCCGTTTCAGGTATTGAAGGGCCGAGGGTTTCATGCGCAAGCTTCACAGGGCCGCGCTCATCGTCGCAGCGGCTAGCGGTCTGACCGGCATCGGCGCCGGCGCCGGCTATGCCGACTCTCCCGCCGGTGGCAGCAGTGCCGTCCCGGCATCAGTTCCGGACCAGCCGGCTGCTCCGGCCGCAGCCCCGGCGCCTGCCCCGCAACAAGCGCCGCAGGCCGTGCAGGCAGCGCCGCAGCAGACTGGCTACGCCTCTGCCTCGGCCTCGTCGCAGGGAACGGCTCAAGCCTCGACCGCGCCGCCCCTGCAACAGGCTGCTCCCGCACAGCCTGTACAGGCTGCTCCCGTACAGGCCGCTCCTGCGCAGCCGGCACAGGTCGTGCCGCAAGTCATGCCCCAGGTCATGCCGCAAGTCGCCCCGCAGGTGGCCGTTCCCCAAGCGTTCGGTCCAGAGCCCCCGATGTTCGTCGCTCCCCAGATCAACCCCCAGTTCAACCCGCAGATCAACCCGCTCCTCAGCCCGACGGTCACGCCCACCAGCGCACCGCAGTTGGCTCCCGTCGGCCTCGGGCAGGTCGCGGCACCCCCCGTCGGACAGCTGGGACTTCCCCGCCTCGGCTGACGGCCCGCCCCAACATCGCCGGCCTCACCGGCATGTTGCCGATCCCAACCATTCCCTCAACGGAGACCCCATGCGCAAGTTCCAGAAGGTGATCCTCGTCAGCGCCATCCTCGGCGGTGTCGGTTCCATGGGCGCCAACCCCGCCTTCGCACACGGCGAGCCGGGCCACGACATCGATATCACCCAGGGCGTCGAGTGCCGCTCGCACGACATGAACATCGAGGTGATCGGCAGCGTCGGCGCCCTCACCGGCCTGGCAGGCAACCTGCTCAACGGCGAAGGGAACCCTGGTGCGCAGCAGAGCCACCTCGGCTCCGACATGGGCTGCAACAGCCAGGCCCTCTGACCACCGCCGGCGCGCCTGACCCCGCACCGGCCGGCTCCGCCCTGACTGGCCGAACTCGCCGGTACAGCGCAGACCGTGAGCCGCACGGACACTCCCGGCCAGTGCTGCACACAGCGGCGCGTCAGCGGGCTGGACGGAGGCGGCGTCAAAGCGCACGGCCTTCGAGCCGCCTCCCTCCCCTTCGGGCCCGCCACCGAACCGAGCCGATCCCGTCCACCGGCATCCGCGGCGGGCCCGAATCCGGAATTAAGCGCCGTGCACCGCAGCAGGTCACGCCCTTTGGATTCGGCTCCACAACCGGGGAGTGGGTGGTCCGACGACGGCACAGGCGCCGGCCTGACCGACTGACACGCCTCTCCTCCCGGTGACGGTCCTGTCACCTGCCTGCGTCATCGCCCTGCTGCACGGCGCCCGCGGCCCGCCGCGGCAATCGCGACTCCAAGCGCCGTGCCGTCGCGTGCCGGACACGCGGATCCATGCGAATCCCCCCGGCTTCCTGTTCCACTCAGGAAGAGCTGTGTGCCGGTGACGAGGCCGCCCCGCCCGACGGAGCCCCCCGGCAGGTCGCCACTGGCTGGTCCTGCTCGCGATCGACTGGACGTCGTCGCCTTTCCTGAGCACGGTCACGGTCACCTGCCTACTCAGCCGACATCCTCAGCCAGTGCTTGACATCCGGGCTCCGCGTCGGGCACCTCTCCGCGATCGCCTACTGCGACGAGGACGGCGAACCGGAAGTCATCTTCTGTCTGGAGGAGTTCGGCCCGCTCCACCTCCAGCCCCCATCGCGGAGGACAGTGGCCCGAGCACGGCGGACGGCACAAGGACCCCGACCGGGAGCCGAGGCCCCCCGTCGGCCGGCGACCTACACCGCCCGTGCGCAGCCTCTACCCGTCGGACATCCGGATCGCGATCATGCTCGACAACTTCTTCCCGCACCCTGACCACGAAGAAGGACTCCGGGTCGGCGACTGGGCCGCAGCCAACAACGTCGTCGAGCTCGCCCACGCACAGAGCAACAGCTCCTGGCTGAACCGCATCGAGGCCCAGTTCACCGCCCTGCGCTACTTCGCCCTGGACGGCACGGACTACGCCAGCCCCGAAGAGCAGGGCAGCATGATTCGCCGCTACATCCTCTGGCGGAACAGCACGCCGCCGACAAACGGCTACGGGAAGTGGCCGACAGGGCAAACGCTGCCGGATGCGGCACTAGATGATGGCCGCGAAGACCACCTCGTCAACGATGGCGGCCACCCGCGCCGGCGGGATCAGCGGCAAAAGCGGGCACGATCATGGCGTGCGACTGCTGAGATCACTTACCGCTGGAGTGAACTCCGTTGGCGCAAATGGTTGCGAGTGCCGGGTTGAGCAGACCGACAACGCTGACGGTGTCTCCGCAGATGTTGAGGGAGATGTGCACGGGGATCTGAATCACATTGCCCGACAGCACGCCAGGTGATTTGACGGCGGCAGATCCGGCACCGCTGTCCGCCGAAGCGGCGGCAGCGCCTCCGAGCAGCATCAAGCCCGCTGCCGCTACCAAAGCCGTGCTTCGCACCAACATGTCCGCATCCCTTCTCTTCTGAACGGCATTCGCCGCCTGACCGCAGCTTGCCCCTCTCTACTGACAAGTTCTGCCGCGACACAGGGCCCCGTCTGCGAAGAACGACGCGATCAGCCGATCAGCGTAAGAGCGGCTACTCACAGCTGATGACGTGGCGGAGAAGGTCGGAGAGAATCTCGTGCGCGCACGGCACGCGAGCGCGGCTCTGCAGCAATTGACCTTCAACAACCGGAAGTACTGAGCAGTACGCACAGCACCACTCGCGGCGTTTCGTGGATGACCGCACTGCAGGTCCCGCGCGGCAGTGCGTCACTCGACATCTACGGCGCGGTCGGCAGTGAGCGAGCAGGCGGCTGAGGCGGCTCGACTCCCGCCTCGTCATGGACCAGGCCGTGGGGTCGTGGTCGCCCAGGTGTGCGCCGGTGGGGTCGTGGTCGCCCAGGTGTGCGCCGGCCCCTCAGGGCCGGGATGTCCTCGACGGCTCGTCCGACAGGATGAAGGCGCCGAAGAGGTGCGTGTGCCTCCGCACCGGCCTGCCGCCGTCTCACGGACGAACATGTGCGGATGCCCCGCCCTCCCAGAGACAGTCAGGGCCGGACTCCGCCTCAGCGGTCCATACGGCCTGTCGGGCCCGCGGGGCGCTGTCAGGCGGCGGCATGCTCGATGTCGGCCATCCCGCTGGCGGGCCGGCAGGCGCGCGATGGTGAGGCTGCGCATACGGAGGCGGGCATGGCAACGGTCACCTCAGGGCACGAGGCGTTCGGGGCCGGTCCGGGCGTAGCCGCTGGGTCTGCCCCTTTGCCGTGCCGCGCTTGCACTGGGGGAGTGGGTCGACGCCGGGCGGGTGCCGGCACGGGTGGGCAACCGGCCCTTCGCCCCTGCAGGTTGATCGGTGGCGCTGAGGCCGTCCTTGGACGTGCTCGGCCGCGCCTCGGGCTCCCCGCCGTCGAACGCCGAAGACCCCAGATGGGTCCTCCGATGAGCGCTGCGGGAGATGCCGATCTAGCCTCCGAAATGAGCACTTAGTGGATCTTCTGATGATGTGCTCCACTCGGCTGAAGGAGGAGACGTGCGCAAGCTTCGCAACGCCGCTGTTGCGGTCGTCGTCATCGGCAGTGTCGGTTTCCTGGGCATCTGCCCAGCCGCCGCGCTGACCGCCCGAGGCGGGCAGGGCGGCGGATGTAAATCGCACGACTTGAACATCGACATCCTCGGTGAGGTGGGTGTCCTCAACGGACTGGGCGGAAACCTGCTGAACGGCGAGGGCAGCCCCGGTGGGCAGTACACCGATATGGGCTCCGAATGCGGTTCCGGCTGGTAACTGCACCGTTACCTGAGCCGGGTTTTGGTGTGGGGGTCGCCATGCCCTCCCAGCGCCAGCTGCCGCTTTCTGCCCATTCCACAGTGGATGTCAAAGGCCCCACACCGGCATGGGTGTGGGGCCTGTTCCAAGGCCACAGTCTTCCGCCTCCTTCCTCGTCCACCGCGCGACGGCCCTCAAGACACTGTGAAAGTTCCTTCGTTAGCTCGATCTTCAGATTTCCCGATGTAAGTGCCGACGAGTGGTTTCCATGCTGCCGCGCGGCTGCCCTTCCCGTCGCCGTACAGTCACCGCAGTGGCCCGTAAGGCCATAACCCCGTTGCCTTTTCAGCGTTCTATAAGGCGCGGGTGAGCGCCCGCGACGATGTCAGGAAGGCAACGACCCAATGAGACGGGCTACCCGAAATTATGTGATCGCCGTCGCCGCCGCCTCCGGTGCGATGGCCGTGGCATTTCCCGCGTCTGCCGCTTTCGCGGCGGACGGCAGCAGTGCCGATGCTACGGCGGCCGGCTCGCCCGGGCTGGCCTCCGGCAACAGCGTCCAGGTGCCGGTGTCCGTGCCGGTGAACGTCTGCGGCAACACGGTGGACGTCGTGGGGCTGCTCAATCCGGCCGCGGGCAATGCGTGCACGAACAAAGGCGCGGCGCGGACCGGCGGTGCGGTGAGCGGTAGCGGATCGGCCGCCGCGGACGACGCTTCGCGCGGCGCGTCGGCGCACGGCCGTGCCACCGATTCTCCTGGGGTGCTCTCGGGTAACGGGGTGCAGCTTCCGATCGACCTGCCCGCGAACGTGACCGGGAACAGTGTCAACGCGGTCGGCATCGGCAACCCGGTTTTCGGCAATGAGTCGGTCAACGGTTCTGACGGTCCTTATGTGCCGCGGCACATTCCGGCTCCGAAGCCTCGTGCCGCGAAGCCGCCGGCTCTGACGCGGTCCCAGCCCGTTCCGCATCCGCGTAGGGCTACGCCCACCCTGGCTCACACAGGAACAGACCTCGCTGCCCCTGCCATCGCCGGCAGCGCCGCGCTCCTCCTTACGGGTGCGTTGCTGTACCGCCGCTGCCGCCCGGGCCGCCCCTTCTGACCGGATGCCCCCTGCGGTCCCACCGGACGTGCACGGCGGGACCGAGCCGATGCCGGCGAGGCACAGCCGCATCCCGCGTACGACGCCGATCCAGCTTCTGCGTGCCGGAACGCGCGAACGAAGTACATCGGCTCAGTGCGTGACCTTGAGGACACAGCGTCGTTGAAGGAGTGCGTTCCCTTCTAATCGGGCCCCAGGACCTCATGGCATGGCCTGGGGCCCGAGGCGCGTGATGTTCTCCATGCGTGCGGAGTGGCGCTGCCGTAGCCGAGCGCTCCCCGTTACATGCACGTCGACTCCGGGATGGTCCTGGGCCGGCCGCCCTTGTAGCGCATCGAAGGCCGTCGGCATCGAAGTTGTGGATCACGCCCCGAAGTCGGTCCGCGCTGGTGAACGTCACCTCGGCGATCTTCGCCACGGGCATGCCCTGCGCGGACAGCAGATGGGCCCGCCGCCAGGTCACACAGACCCGGTGCCCCTGCGGATGATCCGCAGCAAACGCCTGCCCTCGGCATGGTCGATACGACTTTCGGGTGCTTCGCGTGATCGGAGAAGCGGCGCGCCGATGCCCGAATTGGGGTACTTAGTACTAATCTCCCGAACTGTAAAACGGTGATCTTGCACAGATCGCACCCCTCACCTCACCGGAGATGACATGCGCAAGCTTCGCAACGTTGCCGTCCTGGTCGCCGCGATCGGCAGCCTGGGCCTCATGGGCGGTACCGCCCACGCCGACCAGGGCTGGGGCAAGGGCAAGGGCGACGGCCACGGCGACAAGTTCAGCGTTCAGCAGAGCTCCAACTGCAAGTCGCACGACCTGAACCTCGACCTCCTCGGCGAGGTCGGCCTGCTCAACGGCGTGCTGGGCAACGCCCTCAACGGCGAAGGCAACCCTGGCGCCCAGCAGACGTCCATGGGCTCCACCATGGGCTGCAACAACAGCGCCTTCTGACGTTTCATCCGGTCTGGTGGTCCCCGGCGCTCTGGTTCCAACCGGTGCACCGGGGATTTGCCATGTTCACGGGATGCTCTCCTGTGAGCTCGGCGCATGCACGCGGAAGCCGTTCTTGCCCTGGGGAGGCGGCTAGCCCAGAACCGCCCGCTCCTGGCTCGAGTCCTGGGCGGAATGCCTTGGGTGCGCGTACGCGAGATGTGCGGTGAATGTACGTCGTACGCCTCGTCGAGCTGGCCCCGGTGTGTGCCGAGGGGGCGTGTGATCGGCGGAACGGCGGCCGGTGGAAGGTGGGGCGGTGTGCCGGGCTTGTTCTTGAACGGTCGCTCATGTATTTTCGTGCCATGCCCCGACCGCGAGAGTTCGAGCCCGACACCGTACTGAACCAGGTCATGCTGCGGTTCTGGTGGCAGGGCTATCGGGCCACCTCCATCGAGGATCTCGTGAGGGCGACCGGGGTGAAGCCCGGCAGTCTCTACAGTGCGTTCCCCGGCGGCAAGCGCGCACTGTTCTTGAAGTCACTGGAGCGGTATTCCAGGTTGGTCGTTCCTCAGAAGCTGGGCGAACTGGCGGCGCCCAGCGCCTCGCTGGCCGCGCTGCGGGGCTACTTCGACGGATTGGTGAGCGACCTGCTCAGTCCGGAGGGTCGTCAGGGGTGCCTGCTGGTGAACACCGCGATCGAGAATGCCGCCGAGGATGATGAGGCCGCCGCTGTCGTACGCGGCCACCTGGCCCGCCTGGAACAGTGCATGGCCACAGCTCTTCGCAACGCTCGCGACGGCGGCGAGGTGCGCGCCTCGGTGGACCCGGTCGGCAGCGCCAAGCTGCTCGTTGCGACGTGTCAGGGGCTGATGGTCGTGGGTAAGGCCAATCCCGACGAGACGGCACTGCGCGCCATCGTCGACAACGCCTTTGCCGGCCTCGCCTGACGGTTCCACCCAGGGGCCACCGCATGCGGTGGCTCTTTTTTCGGACCCAATAGTTGAACCCCTATTCAAGAATGGAGTCTGAGACTCATGAAGGCCATCGTCATCTCTGCCTACGGCGCTCCCGAGATGCTGCACATCACCGACCTGCCCGACCCGGTGCCCGCGCAAGGAGAGGTGCTGATCCGGGTCAAGGCATTCGGCCTCAACCACGCCGAGGCATACATGCGCGCGGGCACCTGGGGTGATGTCGCGGCCGTCCCGGGGATCGAGTGCGCCGGATGGGTCGAAGCCGACCCCTCGGGCCAACTCGCCCCCGGAACCCGAGTCGTGGCAATCCTCGGCGGCATGGGCCGCACCCGAAACGGCAGCTATGCCGAGCTGGTCACTGTGCCGGCCACCAACGTGGTGGCGGTGAACTCGTCGCTGGGATGGGCCGAGCTGGCAGCGGTGCCCGAGGTCTATGCAACAGCCTGGAGCGGGCTGTTCGGCAACCTCGATCTGCGCCCCGGCGAGCGGGTTCTGGTCCGGGGAGCGACATCCTCCCTCGGCCAGGCCGCCGTCAACCTCGCCGTCGACCACGGCGCGAAAGTACTCGCGACCACCCGCAACCCCGCGCACGCACCGCTCCTGAAGGAACTCGGCGCCGAGGACGTCCTCATCGACGATGGCCACCTGACCGCCCAGGTCAGCGGAAGCGGCCACACCGTTGACGCGGTGTTCGATCTCGTAGGCAACAACGTCTTGCGCGACTCCCTGACCACGGTCCGCCCCCGCGGCCGGGTCTGCCAACTCGGCTTCCTCGGCGGCTTCGAGCCGGTGCGCGACTTCAACCCGATCACCGATCTCCCCAGCGGCGTACAGCTCAGCTTCTTCGGAAGCGCCTTCGTCCTGGGCAGCCCCGATTTTGCGCTCGCTGACATTCCATTGCATGCGATCTACGCCAAGGTCGAGGCGGGATCCTTGCCGGCAAGTCCGGCACGAATCTTCCAATTCGACGAGATCGTCGAAGCCCACCGGCTCATGGAAGCAGGTGAAGCGCTGGGCAAGATGGTCGTTGTCGTCGGCTGAGACACCGGCCCTCCCTGGCCATGTCGGCTGCCCGGCCAGCCGGTACGGTCAGGCCGACCCGCCTGCGTCTCAACGCAAACAAGGTGTCAGAGCCCGGACATGACGTTCGGGGATTGCCTGACCTGGCCGAGATCCGGCGGAGCATCGGTCGAAGCAGCCCGACCGGACCAGATCACGTGACGGGGCTTTCCATCCCGCGGTGGGCAGTGCCTGGGGGGCGGGGAATCGGGCAGAGCATGTCTGTCCCACTTCTGAGCACTGGGTGGGGATTTTCAAGGCTCTGTCCGCAGTCTCGTGAGCCCTGTTCAGAAGGACCGGTAGATCCCCTCGGGTCATCGTGAGCCCATGCGGCGTACGCCCAGGTTGCCGATGCTGAGGTTGGCGTGGATGTCGTGGACCTCTGCGGGGACGCTGCGGAATTCACGGCCGAACTCGGTCAGCTGCTCGTAGTCCTCGTCGTCCACGCAGTCCTCCCGCGGCAGCGTGGTCACCGCCAGCAACGCGTGGCTCTCGGCCTGCATGGTTATCCGGTCGGCGAGGAACGTCAGGCTCCTCCAGGAGATGGGCCGCGAGGTCGTCGGCCCACTCCACGGCTGCGGTGATGGTGGCATCGTCGAGCCCGTAGGCGGCGAGACCCTGTCATTACCCCTCACAGCAGTAACCTCCAACGCCAGCCCCTCCCGGTTGGGCGGAGTCGCAGGTCAGCTGGTTACCTCCGCGCCCCCAGGCGGGAGTTCCTCGTCCTCGGCTGCGGGTGTGATCCCGAGGCTGTGTTCCAGCATCCATGTCTCGCGTGAGCCCTTCACCGGCCGGGGAGAGGAGCCCGGCGACCGCCCGGCCCGCGGTCTGCGGGAGCGTCGTACTTCGCCCCACGTAGTGCAGGCGTCGGTGTCGTACCGGCCCAGCAGCAGCGTGCGGGGCGCCGCCGGGGAGCCGGTGAAAGCGCCGACGATGGCGTCCTCGGTCTCCCTGGCGGTCCGCGGTAGATGGTGCGCATAGCCCGCCGTATCGCCGATGCGGGAGCTACTGGCGAGCCTTCCTAGGCCGTTGTCCAGGGGCGCCGGTCACCCGGCCTCTGGTGCGCCGTAGGAGAACCTGTATCCGGCGAAGTCGGCGAGATGGACGTAGCCGATGCGCTGGTAGAGGGCGTTGCTTGTGGGGTTGTCCGGGTCTGTGAACAGGACGACGTCCGTCGCCCCTGCGGCCTGTGCGGCCCTGCTCGCCTCGACCGTCACAGCGCCGGCGTAGCCGCGGCCGCGGAGGTGGGCCGGGGTATAGACGGGATCCACCCGGACCATGCCGCCGACGACCGAGGTCGAGGCCGCCATCGAGACGGGGACGCCCTCTGGGGTCTCCCAGAACATGAAGTGCCTGTCGCCGAAACGCGAGTCTTCCCAGGAGCCGGCGTCGATCAAGTCGATGGAACGCTGCTCCCTGACGTCGACGCAGAACTCACGGCACCAGCGCACGATTTGGTCACGGTCCTTACGGCCCGTGAGGCGGCCCTGGCCCTCCGGGCGCGGCTGCGGCGGGGTAAGCGTGTCGAGACGGTAGAGATGCGTCTTCCAGAAAGGTTCCGACGCCGCGCCCGTGTGCTTCTGCCATGACTCGGAGAAGGCGCCAGCGGTGTCGTGCTCCGCGATGACCTGGGCGGGTGAGTGACCGAGGCCTGCCAGGTCGTTTCCTTCGGATCATCTGTTCCGCAATCGGGCTACCTCAGCGAGCGGCCAGGGGCGTCCCGTGGGTTCCTGGTCGAGAGATCTCCCATTCCGAACTGGAGGAAAGTCATGTCCGGTGCGAAGGACAAGGCGAAGGGCCTGGCGAACGAGGCGGTCGGCAACGTCAAGCAGGGTGTCGGCAAGGTCACGGACCACGACAAGCTGCGGGCCGAGGGCAAGGCCCAGGAAGTCAAGGGCAAAGCGCAGCAGGTCAAGGGCGACGTCAAAGACGGCGTGAAGAAGCCGTAGCTCGGCGACTCCTGCAGCCGCCCCGGGAGGGGCGCCACCGCCGGTGGCGCCCCTGCTGCCCGTTCTCCTGAGCGAGCGAGATGGTCCGGAGGTAACGCCCTAGCGCTGTGACCGGGAACCTTTGCCGGGTTGCTCGTTGTGCTGGGTGCCAGTGACGGCAGTTGGCAAGGGGGCGGGTATGGCATCACCCGTTCGGGTTGGCCGGCTAACCGAGCAGGAGGGGCAAAAGCTGCGGCGGATCGTCCGGCGGGGAAGCACCAGTTCGGTGCGGTTACGGCGGGCGATGATGCTGCTGGCCTCGTCGGGTGGTAGCCCGGTCCCGGTGATCGCGCAGCTGGTGCAAGCCGACGAGGACACCGTCCGGGGCGTAATCCATCGGTTCGACGAGTTGGGGCTAGCCTGTCTGGACGCTCGCTGGGCGGTAGGCCGTCCCCGCCTGCATCGAAGCGGCCACCACCCGGCCCACCGTGCTGGGCAAGCCCTTCACTCGCTGGTCAATCCACAAGCTCGCCGAGCACCTGCGGCGCAACATCGCCCGCCCATTGAGGATCGGCCGGGAGGCCTGCGCTGTCTACTGCTCCGCCGCCGGTCGGTCACCGTGGAGGCTCGGCCTTCGCCCAGTGGAGTCCGAGGTTGGCGAGGCGTTGGAGCTGCTCCGCGTCCAGCTTCGCTCGTCTGGTTTTGGTGTTGGACAGAAGCACACCCAGCCTGACCTCTGTCCCGTCCTGCAGCTGTTCCACGTGAGCTCTGGAGACGGTCACTGAGCCGGTGCGCGCTTTGTACTGCGCGAGGGCTGCGCAGCCTCGCTCGAAGGCGGCAGAGCCGCCCCTGGACGCCCTGCCGGACGTCGTCTGCTCCTGGGGTGGCAGAGGCGCGACCCCGAGCGCGCCCAGTCGTTCGCGCTGTCCCGTCTTGAGGCCGTGCCAGACGATGTGCTGGCGTTGTCGTTGAAGCCATCGCCCTACGCCCACCCCGTCAGCGGTCACCCCGGGCACGATCTCCTCGAGGCGGGCTCGGTGCCCGTAGGGCACCGCCAGGTGCCCCGTGCGCTCCTGGTAGGCGACCGCCGCCTGGTGCCCGGCCTTCCAGTTCGCGTGCTCGGGCTCGATCAGGTTGCCGCGGTGCGCCCCGAACCGCAGCAGCACCCGCCGCTCATCCTCACCCTCCTCCGGCACCTCACCGAGGAACGACGGGCTTGTGCCCGTGACCGGTGAAATTTTCCTGCGGGATCGCGAGCATTTCGACGGCCCGCTCGTCGTGTGCCCGGAGGCCCTCGAGTACTTTCACCAGGGGCTGGTAGGAGGCGGAGGTGAACATGTCCTCGGGTTCCTCGCCGGGCTTGAGGAAGACGGGCACGATCAGGGACGCCAGCTTGCGCTCGCCGGGCTTTTGGCGCAGGGCGCGCCCGATGGCCTGGACGATGTCGTGCGGCGCCCCTTTCGGGTCCAGCGCCACACAGTCCACGGCCCTGATGTCCGCGCCCTCGCCCAGGACACGGCAGTTGGAGAGCACGGCCCGGCGGGCGCTGGTGCCGAAGCCGTCCAGTACCTCCCGACGGTGCTCGGGGACGTGCTCGCTGCACAGCCAGTCGGCCCAGATCCGCTTGGGGTACTTCTCGGGCTGGTCGGCGTGCAGCTTGGCCGCGACGCGCTAGACGGTCGCGCCGTAGCGGCGAGGTGGGTCCGGGTCCGCCCGCCGGTGACCGAGCTGGGCGAGGAACTGGCGTGGGGTCTCGGGGGTACTCGACGAAGCCGTCGCCTCGGTGGCCGACAAGAGGCCTGGGTGTCCTCGACGATCAAGCCTGGGCGGCGAACAAGTCACGGGCAACGAAGGGAAAAGCGGATGTCGGTCGACCTCGTCGGCTTCCTCGGCGTCGTGTTAGTGGCCTATGTGGTCCCCGGTCCGGACTTCTTGGTGGTGGTGAGATCCGCGGCTGAGCATCCCGCCAAGGGGCGAGCTGCGGCGCTGGGCGCGCAGTCCGGACTGTGTGTGCACATGCTCGCCGCCGCCCTCGGACTGTCGCTGATCGCCGCTCGTTCTCCGGTGGTTTATGACGCCATCAAGTTGCTGGGCGCGGCCTACCTCGTCTACCTCGGCAGCCGGGCGGTGCTGGCCGCCCGGCAGGCCGTGCACCAGAGGCACGCCGGAGAAGACGTTACCGGCGGCGCCGAGGACACTGCCGCGCCTCGGGGTGCGACCGGAGACGGTTCGGCCCGCGGCTGCTGGCGGTCCGGGTTCACCCAGGGCTTCCTCACCAATGTGCTCAACCCCAAGGCGGCGCTGTTCTTCCTCAGTATCCTGCCGCAGTTCGTTCACGGCGGCGGCTCGACGACGCGGGGGATCTTCTTCCTCGGCATCCTGGACGTCGTGATCGGCGTGGCCTACTGGTTCTCACTCGTCATCGCCGCCGCCCGTCTACGCGCTCTTCTCGCCCGCCCGAACGTCCGCCGCCGCTGGGAACTGACGACTGGCTGGCTGTTCATCGGCATCGGCATCGGCTTAGCCGCGGCCTCTTAGCCGCACCTGCGGCCCAAAGCGCTAGAGGGAAGGCGGCGCGTACGCACTCCGTACGCCACATGTACGCTTCACGACACATCAGCGGTGCCTGGCAGGCCGGGCTTGGTTCCTAGCCGCAGGTGGTGTTCCACTGCCTCCTCACTGTCGCGGCCGCTGTCCTCGCGGCTGTCGATGGTGATGGTTTCGATGTGCTTCCTCGGTACCCGAAGGTGCCCCTCGCGTTCGAAGAACTGTCGCCAGGCTGGGTGGGGAGGTGTGCCGCCGGCGTCGAGGTGCTGACGGGTGAGGAAGGCGCGTTGCCAGTCCACCGGCCAGGCGGGGCGCCAGGCGGGGTCGATGTCGTCGAGCTGCTCGCGCCGCTCGTCGGACAGGGCCCCGGCCGACGACTGAACGGGCAGGCTCTCGGCTTGCCGCCGCTCGATCTCGGCCGCCTTGCGGGCTGACACTGCTCTTGATCGGGCTGCCTATGTTGAGGGTCGACCTCGGAGTGACGGAGTGGCCGTGGCGGCGCGGGCAGCACCGGCCGCCGACGATGACCGGGATCTGTACATTTACCCCTGTAGGGCCGCGACTGTCGGGCGCGCGTCGGCGGCGCCCGTGCTCATGAACCTCGCAGGCGAGGCAGGATGTCCGATTTGAGTGCGCCGATCGTGGCCACGTTCCTCGTATACGTGGCCGTCATGGTCGGAACCGGTGTCTGGGCGTACCGCCGTACCCGCACGTTCGCCGACTTCGCCCTGGGGGGCCGCAGGCTCCCCGCGTTCGTCGCCGCCCTGTCCGCAGGGGCCAGCGACATGTCCGGCTGGCTGTTCCTCGCCTTCCCCGGAGCCGTGTACGCAGCCGGCGTCGGCGCCAGCTGGATCGCGGTCGGACTGGTGCTCGGCACCTACTTCAACTGGCTGTTCGTCGCGCCGAGGCTGCGTACCTACACCGAGCGCGCCGGGAACGCGGTGAGCCTGTCGGCCTATCTGGAGGAGCGGTTCGAGGACCGCACACGGACGCTCCGGATGGTCTCCGCAGCGGTGACCCTTGTGTTCTTCACCGTCTACGTGGCCAGTGGGCTGGTGGCCGGAGGGCTGCTGTTCGGACACATCTTCGGTGCCGGGTTCAGGCTCGGGGTGGCCCTGACCGCCCTGGTGATCGTCGTCTACTCGTGCCTGGGTGGCTTCCTGGCCGTGAGCCTGACGCACGTCATGCAGGCCACGCTGATGTTCCTCGCCCTGTTGGTGCTCCCCGTCGTCGGTATCGCGACGTTCGGTGGCTTTGCAGCGCTTCGTGACTCCCTCAACAGCAAGACGCCCGGCCTGTTGGACATGGGCGCCAAGGTCGACTTCGCGAACGGACGGTGGTCGGGAGGCGGCGGGTCGCTCGGCGCCGTCGCGATCATCTCGTTGCTCTCGTGGGGCCTCGGCTACTTCGGGCAGCCGCACATCCTTGCCCGCTTCATGGGCATCCGCAGCACCGGTGCCGTACCCGCTGCCCGTCGTATCGAGACCGGCTGGGTGGTCGTGGTGCTGGCCGGCGCCACGCTCGTCGGCCTGCTGGGCATCGCGCAGTTCGGCACGCCGCTCCATGACCCGCAGACGGTGTACATCACTCTAAGCCGGACCCTGTTCAGCCCGTGGGGCGCCGGTGTGATGCTGATCGCGGTGCTCGCCGCCATCATCTCGACTGCGGACAGTCAGCTCCTGGTGTCGTCGGTCGCCCTCACGGAGGACTTCTACCACGCGTTCCTCAAGCGGCGCGCCCCGGACGAGGCACTGATGTGGGTGGGTCGCGCCGCCGTCGTCCTCGTGACCCTGGTGGCCTCCCTGATCGCGCTGAGGGGAGGCGGGCTGCTGGGGATCGTGGGGTACGCCTGGGCGGGCTTCGGAGCTGCGTTCGGCCCGGTAGTCCTGCTCTCGCTGTACTGGCCGCGTATGACCTGGGCGGGGGCCATGGCCGGGATCGTGTCCGGCGCGGTCACGGTGCTCCTGTGGCGTGTGGTCAAGCCGCTGCACGGCCCCTTCTGGTCCGGCATCTACGAGATGATTCCGGGCGTCCTGGTCGCCACAGCCGCGGCACTGATCTTCGGCAGGTTCGTCGGCCGGCCTCCGAAACGAGCCTTCTGGCGGATGCCGGGCGGCGGGGTGAGCCAGCTGATGCTCACCCCATTCCTCAGCCACGCACCGGTCGGCATCGCCGTCCTCGACACGGATCTGCGCTACGTCTGGGTGAACGAGCCACTGGACCGCCAGATCCCGCTGAAGCGGCGGCTGGGGCGGCGGATGGCCGAGATCCTGCCACAGGCCGAGGCTGACGCCTTCGAGGAGAAGATGCGCGAAGTCTTGCAGACCGGCACACCGGTGATGGACTACGAGTACCGCGGTGCCGGCTACACGGTGCACGACCGAAGCCGCGCGATCTCCGCCTCCTTCTTCGCGATGAAGGACCGCCACGACCGGAACGTCGGCATCTGGTACATGATCATCGACGTTACCGAGCGCTGGCGGGCGCAGGAACGCCTGGCCCTGCTCAATGACGCCGCCGCGCGCATCGGCAGCACCCTGGACGTCACGCGGACCGCTCAGGAACTGACCGACGATGCTGTGCCGGCCGTCGCCGACTTCGTCGCCGTCGACCTGCTGGACTCGGTCATCAGGGGCGAGGAGCCGACACCCGGGCCGATCGGCATGGCGCCCGTGCTTCGCCGAGCGGCCCAGCAGTCGGTCCGCGAGGGCTGCCCCGAGGCGTCACTAGCGGTGGGGGAGACAGTCCGACGTGCGCCCGCGACGCCCGTGACCCGCTGTCTGCTCGAGAGTAAGACCCTGGTCGAACGGGTCCTTGACCGCACCAACAGCCCGTGGGTGACCGTGGACGAGACGCTGGGCGCCTCGTTCCTGGACTACGACTTCCGCTCGGTCATGGTGATCCCCGTGCGGGCGCGCGGCGTCACCCTGGGGGTGGCGACGTTCGCCCGGTCACGGCGGCTGGGCCCCTTCGAGGACGGTGACGTCCGCCTCGCCGAGGAACTCGTCTCGCGCGCGGCGGTGTGCATCGACAACGCACGCCGCTTCACCCGCGAGCGCACTGCCGCCCGCTCCATGCAGCGCTACCTGTTGCCGCAAGACCTGTCCGGAGGGTCCGCTCTCGCCGTGGCCTCGTGGTACCTACCGGCCGATGCCCCGAGCGGTGTGGGCGGCGACTGGTTCGACGTCATTCCGCTCTCCGGAGCACGCGTCGCCCTGGTCGTCGGGGACGTGGCAGGGCACGGAATCAACGCGGCGGCGACCATGGGACGCCTGCGCGTCGCCGTACGCACGCTCGCCAATCTCGACCTCTCCCCAGACGAACTGCTGGCACATTTGGACGACCTGGTCATCGGCCTCATGGGAGCGCACGACACTGATGCCCCCATGGAGGCCGAGGGCGAGGCCACGGGCACCGCGTTCCTGGGCGCCACCTGCCTGTACGCCGTCTACGACCCGGTCAGCAGGCTGTGCACGATGGCTCGGGCCGGTCACCTTCCCCCGATGATCGTCGCTCCCGACGGCGCCGCCCGGATCCTGGACCTGCCCGCCGGACCCCCACTCGGCCTCGGCTACCTTCCCTTCGAGGCCATCGAGACCGAGCTGGAAGACGGCAGCCTCATCGCCCTCTACACCGACGGCCTCATCGAGTCCGTCGACCGGGACATCGACGACGGACTCTCCCTGCTGGGCAATGCTGTCGCGGCACCCCTGCCCACCCTGGAGGAGACCGGCCAACGAGTGATCGACAGCCTGCTGACAGGCCCGCCCGCCGACGACGCGGCCCTGCTCCTCGCCCGCACCCGCGTCCTGGCCCCGGACCGCGTCGCCTCATGGGACCTTCCCACTGACCCGGCTGCCGTCGCGCACGCCCGCGACCTCGCGGTGCAGAAGCTGACCGAGTGGGGCATCCCCGATCTGAGTTTCACCACGGAACTCATCGTCAGTGAGCTGGTGACCAACGCGATCCGCCACGCGGCTGGACCGGTCTGCCTGCGCTTGATCAGGGACCGCGGCCTGATCTGTGAAGTGTCCGACTCCAGCAGCACCGCTCCACGGCTGCGCCACGCGCGGACCACCGACGAGGGGGGACGCGGCCTGCTGATCGTCGCCCAGATGGCCCGCCGGTGGGGCACTCGGTACACGAAGAACGGGAAGATCATTTGGGCGGAACAGATCATTACAGCTGGACCGCCGAGCTAGCCCGGCGGACGAATCGGCCTTCGCCGCACAACGCGGATCTGATGGCTCCGGCAGGTGGGGCAGCGGGGCGACTGCCTGCCGTCAAGGTGATAGACGGGGGCGATCCTGCCATGCTCGTCCACGATCATGTCGATGTCGTACGTGCCGTCCCAGCCATGTCTGCAGTCGAGACAGAGAAATGAGCAAGGGATGCAACGGGCGTGCTCCGCGTCCATGGCTGACCTTCTGAACATGGCGCTCTGCTCAGACCTAGTGGTGTGGGAACGGCGTCTCCCCGCCGACCTCGGCGGGGACCGTCCGCACTCGTTCAAGGCAAACTGCTCGTAGCCATGGCTTCCGCACACCGCCAGCCGACCCTGATGCATTGTCAATGCCTCCCTCGAAGTGAGCCGAGCGCTGGGGTTTCAGCAAAAACCATGAGAGGGCCTGGCTGCCGTTTTGTGCGAGGCGAGGCGGCACTCGGCGCGGGTGCAGCCGTAGTCGGCGCACTATGCCTGGCCGTGACGGACGGACGACCGCCGCGGCCGACGCTGCACGGCACGGCGACGGAAGCAGACTGCTCCCCAGTGAGTGGCACGGCGATTCCTGCTGCGCGTTCGATATGCCGGCTCACGCTATGCGCCCCCACCGACAGAGCAGCCGAGTTGCGTACCGCCTTTGGTGTTCAGTTGTCGGTGGTGGCTGCAACGCTGGTCGGTATGAACGGCGATGAGCAGTTGTTGCGTGGCCGCATCTACGGTCGCGAGCACGGCGACCCGGATCCCGGTCCACTCCCCTCGCGGACGTACGCGGCGCTCGGCAATGCTCGTGCCGGACGTACCGGTCGACGCACCGGTCGATGCGCCGGTGGGTAGCCCCGAGCGGTCGGCCGGCAGCGAGTCAGGGCTGTACCAGGCGGTGCAGAGCGAGTCGGGCGATGGGCGCGCAGGCGAGCATGACAAACGTGCGGGCTATCCATGGTCGGGCTCGTGGTGGTGCCGCGGCCCTGTGGCCTGACGCCAGCGGCTGACCTCAACGCTCAGCGGTCCCAGCGCACCTGTCGGCGCAGCAGGTCATGCATGGTCTGGTGAACTGGTACATCGCCGCGCCGCGCGGCGGAGCCGGCATGGGTGAGGGGTGGCAGGGCATCCGAGGTGGGAGGGGGTGGGCTGGCCGCGTTTTCGGTGCCGCTCGTCGACGTCAAGAACCTCTTAGGGGTGAGAAGGTGAAGGGCTTCCGCAGTTTCATCCTGCGCGGCAACGTGGTCGACCTGGCCGTCGGCATCGTCATCGGGGCGGCGTTCACCGCCGTGGTGAACGGCTTCGTCAGCGCCTTCCTGACCCCACTCGTCGGGCTGGCCACCGGCGCCACGGGCGACATGAGCCGCAAGACCTTCACCGTAGGCGCCACCAAGTTCCCCTACGGCGCCTTCCTCAACGCGGCGATCAGTTTCCTCCTCCTCGCCAGCGCCCTGTACTTCCTGGTCGTGCTCCCGATCAACAAGCTCCACGAACGCCTCGCCCCGCACCAAGACGTCCAGGCCCCCAAACGGGACTGCCCCGAATGCCTCAGCCCCGTACCCGCCCAGGCCCGACGCTGCGCTTCCTGCACCGTTGCCCTGCCCGCCGTACCGGCTCAGGCCGGAGAGACAACCCAGCGCGCCGGGTGACCCGGCCTTCATGGCCTGGCCTGGGCTGCCGGGCACGTCCGTGGTGACGGAGTTACCGGCGGCGTCCGATGCCGAAACGGCTGCGTGGCTTCACGGCCGGCACCGAGCCCGACGACCACGGCTTGGGCCGGTCA
Organism: Streptomyces sp. WI03-4A; assembly: GCF_033792105.1. NCBI lineage: Bacteria > Bacillati > Actinomycetota > Actinomycetes > Kitasatosporales > Streptomycetaceae > Streptomyces > Streptomyces sp. WI03-4A. Next base: position 30,272 of record NZ_JARAUO010000008.1, on the reverse strand, counting down.
CGGGGAGGCTTCACCACCAAGATCCCCCTGGCCTGCGAACAAGGCCAACGGCCGCTGAAGATGGTTGGCATGAGCAACACGACGACCACCTGCACCGGCGTCGCGCACAGCCTGTCCATCGGGGAGCTGTGGCCCTTCTTCTACGGCACCCGTCTAAAGCTATGCCAGCTGGTCGACGGACACGCCCGCATTCTCTGGGTGTTGCCGGTGACGGCGGCCGTGATGGAGTACTGCCGCACGCACGGTCACGAAGCCCGTGAGCGGCTCTTCGACGAGTACGCGATCGTCCCGACCGGCCCGCGGCGGCCGTCCGTCGGCTGAGTCTCGCGGGCACGGTCCCGGCACCGGCGACAGGCAGGGCCCGGCTGCGCGGGGACGGCATGGAGGGGGCGTTACCGGGCACGGGCGGTCCGCCGTCCACCCAGAGAGCGGCGTTGCGGCGTCGCCCGCCGGCTCATCCGAGAGGCGGGGCAGGAAGAGGACGGGATGGGGATGTCCTCGTACGGGGTAGGCGAGCGGGACGACGCGGGGCGGTCCGGCGCGCTGCTTGAGGGAGGGGCGACGTATGCAATTCGACGACGATGCTGCTCTGGACACGTCCGAGGTCGAGGACGGGCGGGGAGGTGCGCTGGGCGGGATCCCGGGTGGAGGGAAGACCATCGGCGGCGGACTGGTCGGGCTCGTGGTGCTGGTCGTGTCCGTGCTCTTGGGTGTCGACCCCGGCATGTTCGGCTCGGGCAGCAGCGACACGTCCTCGTCCGGCAAGTCAGCAGCGGACCTCGCGGCGGACTGCCGGACCGGCGCCGACGCCAACCGCAAGAAGGAGTGCCGGATCGTCGCCGTGGTCGACAGTGTGCAGGCATTCTGGAAGCAGACGGAGACAGCCGCCGGCAAGCCCTACCAGCAGGCCCCCATGTTCCTGTTCACCGGCCGTGTGAACACCGGTTGCGGGATCGCGACTTCCGACGTCGGCCCCTTCTACTGCTCAGCCGATGACAAGGTCTACCTCGACCTCGGCTTCTTCAACGACCTGAGCAGCAAGTTCGGCGCCAAGGGCGGCCCGTTCGCCGAGGCCTACGTAATCGCGCACGAATACGGCCACCACTCCCAGGACCTCAGCGGAACGATCTCCCGCGGCAGCGGAAAGGGCCGGAACAGCGGCTCGGTGAAACTCGAGTTGCAGGCGGACTGCTACGCCGGAGTGTGGGCCCACCACGCCACCACCACCCCCGACCCCAAGAGCGGCAAGCCACTGATCACCGACTTGACGAAGGACGACATCAACCGCGGGCTGGACGCGGCCGCCGCCGTCGGAGACGACCGGATCCAGCAGCGCTACCAGGGCAAGGTCACACCCGACACCTGGACCCACGGCTCCGCGAGCCAGCGCCAGCAATGGTTCAACACCGGTTACCGCTCCGGCCGCATCGCCGACTGCAACACGTTCAGCTGACCACGCTGACAACCACGGCACGACGCCCAGCTGTGGGCCGGCGCTGGCGGGCAGATCGCGTACCATGCCGCGCCGCGGCCGGTGGTTAGCGGACGACACCAAGTGGGAGTGCTGCCTCGACAGGCTGACTGCTTCCAGAACCGTGCCGTCGCCGCGCAGCTAGAGCAGGAGAAGCAGACAGAGCGCTCCGCGACTGATCAATGGAGTTCCCCTCCCCGAGCTGGTGACCAGCGTCGCATCGCGGCATTGTCGCAGGAGGCATCGGTCCGCAGTGCGCGCCTGCCACGCCGACGGTGCATGGGGTGATGTCCAGGCGCTGGGCGAGTGTGATGGCGGGCCATCCGGCTCGTGCCTGGTCAGTCAGCAGGCGGGATGCCTCCGCAGAGTCGGTCAGGCCGGGGATCTGCTCAGTACGGCCTGGAGCATGCTGACGGGTTCTGGTTCCTGCGCACCGAGGGGCACAGCGTCACCGACCACCGGCCGCCCACCGTGCATGAGCGCGTCGACGCCTTGGTCGACGTGGCCAACGCGGTGCTGCGCGGCGCCACGTTCGTGCGGACCGGGCGCCGGGTGACGTACGAGTCGGAAGAGTGCGACGTCGCGTGGTGCCTCAAGAGCAGCACGCCGGCGGTCGGCTCCTTCCCCGGGCGGCACGCCGAGGACGGGCGCACCCCGTTCACGGACACTGCGATCCGGCTGCTGGCCGACGCGGGGCTGCACCCGGCGGTCTTCGGCGGGTCGGTCGGCGACGGCGGGTTCATGGTCGAGCAGGAGGGGTTCCAGGTGAACAGCGCCCCGCAGGCCCGGCACGGCTCCTCGCACGTGTGGGTATTCCGGTGCGGGCGCGGCACGGAGGCGAGGCGATCGCCACAGGCGTCACGGCCTGCGGAACAGGTGTCCTCTGCGCCGGCGGTGCCCCGGTCATAGCCGTCGGCACCGGAATGCTCGCCGTCGGCAGCCCGATGATGGCATCGGGGGCAGACAAACTGGGCAAGGCATTCCGAGAAGCTGACTCCGCCGGATCCTCTGCTGAGGGTCCGAGTGCCAAGCTCTTCGACGACCCGAAGGCGTGGAAGCACATCGTTGACAACCACCGGCAGGGAGGGGAGGGAGTGGACGACGGCAAGGGGCTGTTCACCGGCAAGGCGAAGCTCGTCAAGCAGAGGATTATCGAGACGGTCGAACGAAGCACCGGGAAGCCGAACACCCGAGACCCCAAAACGGGAGAACCGAGGACCGGAACGGTTTATGAATACGACTTCGGCGACAAGATCGGAACTCTCAGCCCTAACGATGGCGGGTATCCGGCATCCGGTATTCGGGTCATCGTCAACGACGATGGAACACTTCGAACGGCGCATCCCATCAATAGGATGTTCGAGTGAGTTGAGATAAGCTCCGGCTCATGGTCCCCTGTCGCGAACCGCGCGGCGGGGGACCTGCGGATTTCAAGACGGCGAACTCTGGAGACAAGTATGAAATACTTCAACAAGACGGGCTGGACCGCTTATTTCTCCGGTGTTGAAGGGGGGGAAATGGCCCGCATGCGTCCCGTTGAAGCGTGGGAGCCGGTGACCGGTTCCGCCCTCGTTGTCGATACAGACTCGGGGACTCTCAGGCCTGTGGCGTCCTATCCTGATTTCGTACGCCTTGAGCGGGCGGGTCGTGTGGTCGGTGTTCTGCCCGGAAACGGTTGGCGTGCGGCATGGGACGATGAGGATGACGGGCCTGTCACTCAGGACGTATTGGGGTGGTTGATCACCGATTCCGGTGGCGCTATGCCCATCGTTGTTTCCGAGGATGGCCTGGTGGAATTTGCAGAGTCCGCGGACAGGCTCACGCCACCTGGTGGAGGTGAATAATTTGACCGTATTTCTTTGTGTGAATTGTCGGCAGCCGCTTACCGGAGACGTCCAGCAGGGGACGCCGCAACGCGGGCCCGAGCGCCCGCTCGATCATGAAGTCGTCTCATCCCGCATGGCGCGAGGAAGGTACTCGCCCAACTTCGACGGCTCGTTGCTGATCTTCCATCCCGACGATGTGCCGAACATGGTCTCGCATCCGGACCGTCACCGTCTCAGTGGGTGCTGCGGGCCCGCCGGGCAGGACGGTCCCAACCTGGTGTGTACTGGCTGCGGTGCGGAGGTCGCGACCAAGGAGGCCGACTGCTGGACCGACAATCTCGTGGCGGTGATCACCAGCGCGGTGATGGAGCAGTTGTGACCGCTCGGCCCGGCAGCAGGCAGCGGCGCTTGAGGAACGCGCGGCGGAAGGCCGGTTTCTCGTGCACGGTCTCCACCCGGGCGTTGATCATCCGGGCGCCGATCTTCGCCTCCTTCGCCCAGGACGGCACCAGGCCCCAGCGCAAGGGCCGCAACTCCCGCGCGGGCGGCGCCCCGTCGTCGTCGCGTGGGGTGCGCTCCAGGACCGCCCAGACGTCGTCGGTCGGGGCGACGTTCCAGTTCGGTGCGAGCGCCTCGGTGGCCGGCCACTGGTCGGCGTGGAAGAGCTGCGCCAGGTTCTGCGGGCGCCGGGTGGAGACGTATCGGCCGCACATGCGACCACTGTCTCACCGCCCCGTCGCTCGACGAGGTACCGGGCGGTGTGGCCCATGAACGTGACGTGCTTCAGGTGCGGTTTTCAGGACGTGCCTGCGCCTGCGGGCTGACTGGGGACTGGGGTCGTATGCGCGAGAAGGTGCAGTGGCTGGTGGTCGGGTTCAGCACTGCGACTTTCAGGGGGGTGCGGGCGGCGGCCTGGATGCGGGCGAGCCAGGTCTGGCTGGGTACCAGGATCGTCAGCTCGGCCGGCCACCCGGCGAGTGCTGCAGGATCGGGGCACACCACACCGGCGAGCCGGAACTCCCGGCCCGGGTGGGACCTGCTGTAGACGAGCAGTCCGTTGCCGTGTGCGGGGCTCTGGCCGCCGTACTCGACCGTCTTGCCGGAGACGGTGCGCACGAGCCGCGTGAAGGCGGCCCACACCCCGGCATCCATCCCGGCGTGTTCGAGGAAGATGGCTAATCGTTCCTGCTCGGCCCGCCGTTCCTGTGCTTGCAGCAGGGCCTCCTGCAGACGCCGTTCGGCGGCAGAGGCATGCGCGGCGGCAGGCCGGCGGTCCTGCTCGGCTGTCTTGGCACGTGCGGCGTCAGATTGGCGGGCCTGTTCGGCGGCCCGGGCGCGCGCGGCGGCATCGGCATCCGCCTCCAGCCGGGCGCGGGCGGCCGCCAGGTCCACGTAGGCGGGGGCCGTCCACCACACCGTGCCTGCCGGCCCGGCGTGGGGGTGCACACGCCCCTGGAGGATCCACCGGATCGCATCGCCGAGCGGGCAGGTGATGTGGACCCAGCCCGCCTTCCCCGCCAGCGTGCGCGGAGCCCAGGTATAGCGGGCCAGGCCGTGCCGCACCGTCCAGCCGGCCCCGCGTTCTTCGGGGTACTCCACGCGCAGTGAAGGCACGGCCCGCTGCCACGGCCGCCCCTGCAGCCCGACCCAGCACACCCCGACACCGTCGCGCGCATAACGTTCCGTCCGCATCCGCGCATCATCCGGCGTCATCGGCGACAACTGCGCTTCCAGCGCCATGAACGCACGGCCGTGCTCATCGAAGACCAGCACATCGGCACGCCAGTTCCCCGTTGCGCTGCTGACCTCGAGTTCTGCCCTGAAACCGGCCGCCCGGGCGGCCATGGCCAACTCCAGCTTCAGCAGGTGGTGTTCCGGGGACTCGTTCGCCAGCTCGCAGTCCGGCGGCCGCTGGTGGTGGTAGAAGTGCCGGGCCCGGCGGGAGGAGACCCGCGCGAACATCCGGCCCCCACACTCCGGGCACGCCAGGCGCAGCCCCTCGACCCGATGGACGTCCTGCCAGGCACGGCCACAGCCGAGATCGTCCAGCGAGGCATCCAGCCGCCCCCAGTCGGCGTGGACCGCGGTGAACCCCATCCGCCCTCCCCAGGCGCGTGGTGTCTCAGCTCGGTGCCGGCAGTGCGCTGGGCCGCAGATCGAAGGGGAGCAGCCGCACGTCGCTCAGGCCCTCCCCCTCACTGGCCGGTGCTGGTTCCCTTCCTGCCCTCATCCGGGCTGGCGGGGGACCACCGCCACCCTATGAGACCCCTGGCGGGTCACTCGTTCAGCGAGCACCCGCAGGCCGCGGCGCGGGATGCCCGCCGTGCAGTAGTCCCGAGCGACGGCACCGTCCTCGCCGACAGCAGCGATCCATGCCTGCATCTCCTCGGGCCACAGCTCGCCAGGCCCACGACACCTCCGCGCAGCAGCACCAGCCGGGTGTGTGCCCAGCCTGACCGCGCCGAGGCGTCGACGCCCCTGTGGTCGTCGCGCATGCGGGAGCGATCACCGAGTAGGGTGCTGTGCCGTTCCCACATGTCTGCCTGGAAAGGCTCCAGTTGAACACGCCGCCGCCCCCGTACCCCGCCCACCCGCAGACGCCGGGGCCGTACCAGCCGCCTGCGGGGCCCTTCGGGCAGGCGCCGGGACCGTACGGCCCGACACCGGCGCCGTACCCGCAGGCCCCCGGGCCCTACCCGCTCGCGGCCATCTGCCAGGTGTGCGGGGCCGCGCCTGCCGCGCCGGTGACCATCCGGGGCCACCAGGGCATGGTGGTGATCATGCGGTTCCTGCGGCGCCAGGGGGTGTTCTGCCGCACCTGCGCGCTGGCGTCCTTCCGGGACATGCAGGCGGACACGATGGTGATGGGCTGGTGGGGCCCGCTGTCGGTGCTCATCACCCCCTTCGTGCTGCTGGCCAACCTCAGTGCCCTGTCCGGCATCCGGCGCATCCCCGAGCCGGTCACGCCCGGGTGGCGGCCCCCGTTGAACCCGGGCAAGCCGGTGTTTAGGCGGCCGGCCGGAATCCTGGCCCTCGTCCCGCTGGGCCTGCTCGGCCTCGTGGTGCTCGCCGTGCCGCTGCTCCTGCTGGTCGGCATGCTGGTGGGGCCGGACGGCGGCGACAGCCCCCCGACCCTGACCGCCGGCTCGTGCGCCCGCAACGACGCCCCCTGGCCCGAGCAGAGCCTCAGGCCCGTCGGCTGCGGCTCCTCTGACGCGCAGTACCGCGTCGTCGACCCGACGGACGGCCCCTGCGCGTCCCGGGACTACCTCGCCTATCCGGAGTACAGCAAGGACGGCGTCAGCCTGTGCCTGCACCCGCTGAAGCGCTAGCGGGCGGACGCCTCCACCACCCCGGCCGTCCGGTGTCGCGGGCTGGGCCAGCCGCTCGCGGCGGCAGAGACCATGAACGTGACGTGCATCAGGTGCGGTTTCCAGGACGTGCCTGCTTCTGCGGGCAGGAGCATTCAGCCGGACGAGCCGGACGGACCCTGCAGCGTCCTGGCAGCCCGCGCCATCCGCACCTCGGCGCTCGTCTGGATCGCGGCGCAGTCCCGTAAAACGCTCCACGGTCACCCGCACCATGCGTCAAAGCACACAGGTCGACAGCTGTGGAAGGCATGGCTCATGACCTGGACGCTGCCGGAGCCGATGCTCGCCGCCCCCGTGTCCGACCCCGACCTGCCCCCGGGCTGGGCGGCGGAGCCGAAATGGGACGGCTGGCGTGCACTGCTGTCCTGGGACGCTCACCGCCTCATCCTGCGCTCCCGCAGGGGCACCGACCTCGAACCCTCCTTCCCCGAGCTGCGCGCCGGTGCCGCGCAGCTCCCGGACGCGACCGCCCTGGACGGGGAATTGGTCGTATGGGACGCCGCGGACCGTCTGGCGTTCGAGCGGCTGCAGGGCCGCTTGCAGCGACGCGGCGCCGGCGCGCTGCGCCTGGCCGAGCAGTGGCCGGCGCACTTCGTGGCCTTCGACCTGCTCCGGCTCTCCGGCACCAACACAACCGGGTGGACCTACCGCCGCCGCAGGGCCGCCCTGGAAGCCCTCTTCGCCGACCACCAGCTCACCGCGCCCTGGGTGCTGTGCCCTTCCACCACCGACCCGGCCACCGTGCGCGAGTGGCTGACCACTTGGACGGCGGTCGGGCTCGAAGGCGTGGCCTACAAGAGGCTGGAGGGACGGTACGAGCCGTCCGTCCGAGGCTGGAGAAAACACAAGGCCCGCGAGACCGAGGACGCCATCGTCAACGCGTTCACCGGCTCCCCGGCAGCGCCCCGCACGCTGCTGCTGGGCCGCTACGACACCGACGGACGCCTGCGCTATATCGGGCGCAGCACGACGCTCCCGCAGACCGCGGGCCGGGCTCTCGCCGGCCTCCTCACCCCGGCCGGGAACGACCACCCCTGGACAGGCTGGACGTTCTCCGCCGGATGGGGCTCGCGTGAGAGCTTGCACGTCACCCTCGCGATGCCGGAACTGGTGGTGGAGGTCGGCGTTGACGTAGCCCGCGACAATGCCGGGCGGTGGCGGCATCCCGCGAGCTGGCACCGGCCGCGCCCGGACCTGTCGCCCGCCGACGTCCCCGCCTTCGAGTCCGGACCGGCGGGCTGACGACCTGGCCCACCAGGCCGAAGGCGGCGCCCTGATCCGAAGCCGTCCGAGCAGCGCTTCGGCGACCCGGCGGATACCGTCGATGCGGCTCTGCCGTGTCACGAAGGCGGGGCTGGGGGCGGCCCCCTTCGCATGCGCCCTGCTACGGGGCCGCCCCGACAAGCCAACCGCGCGCCGCCCGCCTCCGGTGCCCGGCGCGGGAGTTCCGCGCCGGGCACCTTCCCCGCGCCGGAGGACGGGGCGGCTGGGCCTGCGGCGTAAGTCGGACAGTGAGCGTCCGCAGGCTGTCGCGCGGGCGAGGACCGAGAAGGCGGGCTCCCCGCCCCGCAGGCGGTCTTTGACGCGCCTGCCGTCGAGGGACACGTTCATCGCGGACAGGGCGATGCCCGCTGTGCGGCAGTCTCGGGCTATGGCGGCGCCGTCCACGCCGACGGCGCCGATCCATGCCTCCATCTCCTGCGGCCACAGTCCCACCCGGACCCAGGTTTGCGCTCGGCTCCGCCACTCGGCCCGCGCAGGTTGACGGCCTGGCGGCTGAGCGGGCTGTGGGACGCGATCACCTGCTATCACCACATGTAAACCGGGCTAAATGGTTTAGCGTGGCCCCCCTTGCCGCCCGCAGCGGGGGCCACAGACGTGACTTGAAGGAGTCAACTACCGTGACAGTTCGGGAACATGGACGTGAGAACAGGGATCAGGAAGCACCGTGGCGTAGCGGCTGGTGGGTTGTGGCGATGGGCTGCGGGCTCGCGGGAACGGTGCTGTCGATCGTGGGCGGTGCGGGTCCGGTGAAGGTCGCCTGGGTGGCGCTGGCGGTGGCGTGGGCGGCGGCGCTAGGCGGTGGCGTGTGGTACTGGCGGACGGGCAACCGTAAGCAGATGAGGGAGGGCCGGTGGCTGCTGCTGGTCTTAGTGGTGGCGGTGGCCAACCTGGCGTTCAGGCACCCGGGTTCGTTCCCGCTTTGATGCCCTAACCTTGCGTTTTACCCTCTGCCTCGGTCAGTTTTTGGCTGGTCGAGGCGGACAAGAGAGCTCGCACGGAGCTGAGTGCTAGCTCTCAATCTTCATGCGGCACACCGAGGTCGTGGCGCATAGCGGTTCTCATAGTTCGGAGCATCTCCCAGGCCTCGGACTGAGCCTGAGCCGCAGTCTCCATCGTTTCGCCTGGTTCGGGGGCACCGCGTTCGAGGCGCTTGACCTGGCCATAGACCTTGTTCAGGGCTCGGTTGACGACACTCGCTCGCATGAGTACTTCTTCGGGGGCGATCATCTGTGCTTCGGAGTACCGATCGCGGTGCGCGTTCTTCGCCTCGTCGAGTGCGTCGCTGTCGGCATCCTCCACGCCACGTTCCCTCATGACGTGGAGGTGACGGTTGAGTGCGGTGGTGAACTGCCGGGCATCTCGGTTGAGTTCCACATAACAGGTGCGTCGCAGCGAACGGTTCTCGCGGATCTCCTCATGGTCTCGAACGAGCTCTATCTCCCGGCGCTTCGCTCGTTCGGAGCCGCGCTGGGTGAGTAATGCCCCTCCCAGGGTTCCTGCGACGCCTGCCACCGCGATGATCACTGAGCTGAGATCCACCGACGTACCCCGTGAACTTGTTCGGCCTCGTGCCCGCTGCACATGGCCCGGGCCGTCAAGTTTGCCGCTCCTCGGTGCGCCGGGGTTTGGTGCCCTTCTTGTGGTGGGCGGGGCGGCTGTACGCCTCGCCGGTGGCAAGGACTCTGCCCACGTCATGGCGGGTGGCCGGGCGGCGGTTCTTCGAACCCGGCGGCCGGCCAGGCCCGGGACGAGACGGTTTTGGTGCACTGGCCGGGGACCCGGTCTTCGTGCACAGGTTCCTGAACCCCCTGTGGGACCTGAACCACACGCTCTTCATGGACATCGCTGGCCTGCACCTCCTCTTCGCCCCTATCCCGCACGACCGTCCGGGCCGCCGCACGACCGTCACAGGGCTGCGCCCGCAGCCGCTGCGGCTGCTGCGCCTGGCCGCGGAGACGAACCCGGCGACCTTCCATCTCGATCGTCTGCTCTGCGACGCACCTGCCACCGTGTGACGGCGCCGAACGCCAGCGGGTGGCGGCCGGAGCGGGAACCGTTCTCCTCGTTGAGGAGGGCGGCCGGGGCCAGCGAGGAAGCGGCTACAGCTCGAAGTCGAGGTCGATCAGGTCGGTGAGTTCGACTTCGAGGCCGTGGGCGCGGCGGCCCTTGTCGCGGAAGTAGACCTCACCCAGGGCCTCCGCCGCGATCTGGCGGAGTCGGTCCTCGGTGAGGCCGGCCTCCCGGGCCTGGAAGAGGCGTGCGGCGTGCTGTGGGGGCAGGGCGAGGGTGAGGTGGCGGATGCGGGCGTCGTCGGTGCTGCCGGGGGCGGCGGTGTAGCCGAACCGGGCCTGCACGTCGATCATGATGCCGCCGGTGGTGGCCGCGGCCTGCTTGGCCTTGGCCCTGATCTGCGGTTGCCAGCGCACGCGGACCTCACGCTCGAGGCGGTCGGCGAGTTCCGGCCGGGGCTTTTTCATCTGGTTCTTCACGTAGCGTTCGACGGTGCGCTGGCTGACGCCGAGCAGCTCGGCCAGCGCAGCCGCCTGCCGCACCACGAGATTGCCGGCCGTCCACACAGAGGCCATGAGCGGCCCCGGCTGGTTCTTGGCCGCCGCACTGAGAGTCGAGGCGGCAGCGGTAGCTACATGCACACAGGCAGGTTGCGGAGGCCGCGCTTGTGGAAGGTCGGCAACCACAGTAGGTCATCGGCCGGCACGGCGAGTTGCAACGCAGGGAAGTGATCCAGTAGAGAGTGAATAGCGATCTCCGCTTCCAAACGAGCAAGTGGTGCGCCGAGGCAGTAGTGGATGCCGTGGCCGAATGCCAGGTGGGCGGTGGGGCGGTCCGGAGCGAAGATGCCAGGTGAAGAAAACTGGCGTTCGTCCCTGTTCGCAGAGGCGATGGAGATCCAGACACGGCCGCCTGCCGGGATGACTGTGCCACCGATGGTGATGTCCTCCAAGGCGAACCGGCGTACGCCCAAGGGGAAGGGTGGGTTCCAGCGCAGAGTTTCTTCGATCACCGCTCGTATGGGCAGGGCGCGCTGCCGGACTTGGCCCATGAGGTGCGGGTGTAGGAGCAGACCGAGGGCTGCGTTGCCAATGAGGTGGACGGCGTTGTCGTAGCCGGCGAACAGGATGAGGAAGGTGAGCGAGAGCAGTTCCTGCTCGTTGAGTCTCTCGCGCTCGTCGCGAGCTTGGGTAAGGGCCGACAGAAGGTCGTCGGCCGGATGGGCCCGCTTGACTTCGATGACCTCACTTAGGAACTCGTGCATCTGCCGCATTGCCGTGCGCGAGTCCCCCGCTGAATGGGGTGAAGGCGAGAGCAGGGTGTCGGTCCAGGCGCTGAAGTCTTGGCGGTCGCTCTCGGGGATGCCGAGCAGCTCGCAGATCACACCCATGGGGATGGGGGTGGCAAGGACCTGCATGACGTCCATATATGGGCCCGCCTCTGCGGCGAGGAGGTCGTTCGCCATGACCTGGATGCGGTCGCGAAGAGTGGCGATGCGACGTGGCGTGAAACCGGTGCCAACGAGGCGACGCAGACGGGTGTGATCGGGTGGGTCCATGTTGAGCAGATGGGCGTCGAGCTCTGGTGGCATGGACGACTGGTACGCGCCGCTGATTCTCGCGTTGGCCTTGTTCAGTGACAGACGGGCATCTGCCAAGGCGGCCCGAGCCTCGCTGTAACGGGTGATGACCCACAGCGGCTGCCCATCGGGAGTTGAGGTGCGGTGGACTGCGGCCGCCTCCCGTAGACGGGCATAGGTAGCGGTAGGGGCTGCCATGAGGGTGTGGTCGAACAGTGTCATGAGCGGGATCGCTTGGCAGGTAAGCCGGGTGTGAGGCGCGACAGAACGGCCGGAACGAGCGGGGAGGTGTGGAATGCGTGGGCCACTTCTACAAGTCGCGCGGCTTCCTTGTCGAGGTCGCCGTCAGCGGACTCTGGTACCGCTGTATTGGCGGCCAGAGTGCCCTTCTGGCCCGCCGCGTGTGCTTGCAAGGCCGCTGCAATGTGTACGGCGTCGACCACAGCGTCTGCCCGGGCACCAGTGATTCGACGGTCAGCACACGCTTCTCGGGCCAGCTCACTGACGGCGCTGTCATAGTGGAGCTGCAACCTCATCTCTCCGTCAAGGATTTCGACCACTTGACGGCCTTGGAAAAAGGCGAGTTCGCGGGCCAGTTCGAGCCGTGAGGCCGGAGGCGGGACGAGCACCACCTCGGGGAAGGCCTGGGTGAGAGCCTGCCAGAGCGGAGACCGGCGCTGGAAGGCGTGGTAGTCAGATATCCATGCTGCGGTCTTGCTGATGCCGACGCCCCACACCGGCATGGTGAAGCCGATAGCGAAGAGGGCGGCCGCGGCGCTGGCGAACATCGGTGCGACGACGGAGTTGACCGCGTCGAGTGGCGACGCTCCGAACATGTCCCAGACCAGGGTGATGGCCTTGGGCAGGCAGTAGCCGAGGCCTGTGACAGCTCCCGCGGTGACGACGCGCAGGCCGCGCCGCAACCAGGGCTTGTCAACGATCGTCGAGTAGCGCCAGCACATGCGGACTAGCCCGATCATGCTGACGGTGAACAAGCACTGGTAGGCCAAGAGGAATTCGGAGATGTAGCGGGTGTCGGAGTAATGGACGTCGAAGTCGACGGGGTGTTCTGCGTCGTCGACGGTGCCGAGGAAGAAGAAGGTTGCCATCACCGCGATCGTGGCAACGGCATAGCCGACGAGGAACTGATGACGCAGTCGGACTTTGGACTGCGCAGATGACCAGCTGACGAGCAGGGCGAGGAACGACGTGAGGCAGACAGCCACCGAGGTGTAGATGATGAGGGTGGTGATGTTGCGTTGACCGAGCAGTGCGTCGACGCGCACGTAGACCGGGGGAGTGGCGAAGAAGAATGGTGCAGCGAACGTGCTGATCGCTAGGCACAGAAGTTGTAGGTCTTTGTTCCGCCAGTCACGAACAAGGTCTTTGAGCTTGACTGCGAAGGCGCTCCAGGTGATGACCGACAGCAACGCGTAGACGACGATGAACAGCATCGGGCTACGCCCTTCGCGGGGAGCTTCGCTCCAGTGAGCGCTCCAAATGGCTGACGAGAGCCGTTACGTGCGGGGGAGGAGTCGACGCTCGCCGTGGAGCCGTGCCGTCGGCCCGAAGCGGGATCAGCGAGGCAATGAGCTCAGCGGCCTTCTCCTCGTTGCGATCGTAGTGGGTGCGGCCAAGGACGGCGCGGACTACTGAAGGGTCGATGTTCGGCAGGAGCAGGCGGGACATCTCGTTCTCTTCCGCGGGAGTCGACTTGTGCTCGCAGAGCATGTGCCCGAGCTCATGAAGGACGATGTGGCCTTGGTGCGCCTTCCTGGTGTTCGCCTGGTAGATCACGTAGTCCACATCGGGCGTGGCCACCCATAGCCCACAAGGGCCCCGGTCGGCGGGAAGCGGCATCGGTATGAGGGAGATGGGCCTGCCGCGACGCTTTTCCAGTTGATCGACGAGTACGTTAATGTTGAACGGCTTTGGGAGGTCGAGCTTCCTTACTATGTCGCTGCAATAGCGGCGTAACTCCCTGTCGTTCATCCTCGCTCTTCTCGGAAGATCAACGGCCCACTGCCATTGAAGAAAGATCACGTCGCGGTTCCCCCCTCGCACCGCGCAGCGGCCTGAGCTTCGGCCGGCAGCGGTGGAAGCCCAGTTAAGCCCCAAGATCCTACTTCAGGTGTTCCTTCGCCGTGCTGCTGGCTCAGTCGGCCCTCGCCTCATCACGCCACGCGGCACCTTGCCCGCTGCCGTCATCGGTCTCTCACATCCGTTGCCGCTTGCTTGCGTGCCGGAGGTGTTGAATGACGGGGACGAGGGCCTCGAGGGCTTCATCGTCCAGGTCGGCAACTGCCCGCAGGGCAATCTGGCGCGGGCCGATCCCCTGGGCCTTGAATGCGTCCACAAGGTCGAGATCTACCGCCACTTGCGAGGCGATCTCATCGTCGGTGAAGTAGGAAAGCGGCACGCCGAAGAAGGAAGCAAGGGCCTCGAATTGCTCATGGCTCGTGGGCTCCCAGGTGCCGCTGCGTAGCCTTTCGATCTGGAGTTCTGTGACCACACAGCCACGCTCGGTGATGGCTTCGGCGGCGTCGCGGGAGTTGTAAGGGCCTCGGTCCTTGGGGTGGATCGTCTCGAAGAGGCGATTCAGCCGCGCAGATAGCAGGGCGGCCGGTATCGATTGAGCCGGCGGCCGGGGAGTGCTCACATCAGTCGCATGCGCTGACGGATCGTCCTCCTCCAGGAAGAAGCCGAGTCTGACGCCGAAGACGTTAGCCAAGGCCCGCAGGCTGTCGACACCGGGGTTCTTGACTGCCCCGTCCCGGATGTTGGCAACAGTTTGATGGCTGATAGTCGGAGCTCCTGGGTGTGTCTTCGCGTGCTCTCGGCTCCGTCTGGCGATCTCTCGCTCGCTTCCGGGGCCCCGTCCGTCCGGGTGCCTCGAGAGGATCAACGCGTCCAGCCGCTCGGCGATCAACCCTCGTCCGACGGGTGTGCTCTCACCCATGTACCTGACTCACTACTCCCTAGCGGACACGTCTAGTTGATTTGACATTCCACCATCCTCCTGTCTGACCCGTCTAGCGAACTTGACAGTCGCTGTGCGTTGCCGACTATGGTCGCTCTGTCGCGCTCAACGGGCCAGTCACTGGCCCCAGTTCAGGTAGACACGCAGGCGTCCGATCGTAGACGGGAAGGGGCTGGCAGGCGGGAAAGGGGCTGCGTCAAGGACAGAGTGACGCAGAGTCGACTGTGCAGCCTCGACATCACCTGACTCGGGCTCCCGCCACCCGTCCAGACCTGTCGGAGGCTGACCACCTTCGCTCGGGACGCCTGCAGGTGCAGTACATGCTCGGGGCAGACTGCCCCGGCGCATGGGCGTGGACCGAAACGAGACGTAGGGGGAGAGATGAGAAGCCCGCAACGGCGATATGGCGCTGTGCAGAGCTTGCCGTCTGAAGGTAGGGCGACAGCCAGGGATGTTGGGCCCGCAGGAGCGGTGCAGTGTCAGTTCGGGAAGCCCTACAACCAGGGAGCCCTCACCCGCCGACATCACGCAGTTCGTGGCTGCTGAGCCCGGAGCGATGACGGCCAAGTGCCAGGCCGTGTACCCCGTCAGCGAAGGTTTCGCTAGCCTCCGGCACGCTCGAGCACCCCGCGGGTAGAAGCGGCAATGCTAGACATGTCGCTCCGCTGAGCGGCCAACCGTACTGCGGCGCCGCTACGAAAACACGCGCGTAGGGCCCTTGCACGCGATGCTTCACATGCCGGCCGCGTGCCATGAGCCCAACACTTTGTCGTCGGTGCCACATCGGAGTGGTCGCAGCGAGGACCGGTTTACGCCCCTGGTTCCTGCGCCATTTGGCAAGCCAACTGAGCAAGCCGTCCAGGCATGTACCACCCGCCCCGGCGAACGGCAGCCGAGCAGGGGACCGGCCAAGGGCTTCCGGCGCGTCAGATAAGGAGGCTCTGCCGTTCTGCCGCCCTGCTTGCTCGACCCGACGGGAGCAGGCCTCGTTCGCGCCACTGCGCGAGGCGGGAGCCCGCGCCAAACCCGGTCGACTGACCTTCGCCGGTCGCACGACTAGGAGAGAAGGGCCGGCAGAGGTGGCGGCGCCGGGTCAGGGCCACTCGTGCCTGGGCGCAGGACCAGGCACGAGTGGAACCGATGGGCGCGTGTCAGGCGCCACCGGCCAGGGATGCAACCGGTTAGACCACCTCGGGAGCAACACGACCACCCGAGTGCTGCAACTGTCCTGGCCTGCGGCGAGGTGAAGCAGGCGGGTGAACGAGCACCTAGTGACGGTGCTGCGTATGCGGGGCCGCTCATGGCTGTGTCTGGGTCACGACGATAGCGGTGTCAGTCGCTAGCCCGGAGCGGTGACCATCGCCGATCGCTTTGCACAGCGTTCGGTTGACCAAGGGGGAACAATTGACTACGGAGGGTAAATATATGCGTGCGGGTACCCCGCGAAGCGAGCGTTCCAATCGGTCGACGGATTGCCCGCCAAGGGGGCTGGATCGGCTGACGATGCGTGAGCGCGAGGTCCTTCTGCTGCTAGCTGACGGTTTGACCAACCAGGTCCTGGCCCGCCGTCTCGGTATTGCCGAGCGAACTGTACGGGCGCATGTACTTGGTATCGTTCGAAAGCTTGAACTCCAGACACGCACCGAGGCGGCGTTAATGGGCGATCGTCACCGCGCCCAGCTCATATCACATCCGGCAATGCCGGATGTGGCAATGCCGGATGTGGCAATGCCGTAAGTGACAATGGTCAACCTGCCTTCATGCCGCAATAGTTGGTTGCGCTTGTTTTCCCATCGCGGAACACGCCGACGTTGTCGGCGTGAAGGCAGATTGGACCAGTCGATTGAAGAGAAAAGCATTAGCCGCGGCCGGAGTTGTCGTCGCCGGTGTCGGCATCCTCCTGGCCACCCAGGGCCCGGCACAGGCCGACACCGCCGCAACTCCGGTGGCGACCACACACCAGGTGTCCTCCGCTACCCCGGATGACCAACCGCAGGTGATCAGGTCAGTCGCCGCCAGGGCGGCAAGCAGGGCCGTCTCTGCTGCCGAGAGGGCTGCGGTGCACGCCACCGCAGCAGCAAGCACCTCGGCGGTGCGCCAGGCGGCCGGCGACGCGACGCAGGTCGCCCGCATCGCGAGCCTCGGATCTGCGACGCCGGTGTCCCGGCAGACCACGCCCCTCTCGGCCGAATCGATCTTCGACCGCTGAGGCACTGCGTCGCCTGACCAACCGGCTTCTTCAGCTGCGTACAACGTTCCGCTTACTCATCGCCGACGCGGCGAGGTACTCCCTCTCGCATCGCAGATTGGATCAAAATGAGCCGAAAGGCAATCATCGCCATAGGCACCGCGCTCGCAGGCGCGGGAGTCATGCTCGCAACGCAGGGTTCGGCGCATGCCGAACCCGCCGCGCCTGTCGTCGCTGCGCAGAAGACGACCACCGTCAACTCCGAGAAGCAGCCCGCTATCATCCGGTCTGCCGTTGCGCGGGCGGCCGTCCACGCGCGGGCCGCTGTGAGCTCCTCCGCAGTGAACAACGCGATCGAGCACGCCTCGGTGATCGCCAGTCTGGGCTCGGCGCCCAAGGACGGTCCCGGCTCCCCGGCCGGGCCGGCCGAGGGGATCTTCGATCAGTGACCAAGCATGTCGCGGTCAGGAGGGCGGTGCTGCTCGTCGGTGCTGCCCTCCTGGGCTGTCACTTCCTGATTGCGTCTTTCTCGCAGGCCCCGTTGTCGCCGGTGAAACTCCGTTACTACGAGGCCGTAACCAACTACCTGCATCCCTACTTCACGCAAAACTGGATGCTCTTCGCTCCGGATCCCCTGACCGATGACAGAGGAATTCTGGCGAGAGCTCGCTGCGAGAACGGGAGCGTGACGCCTTACTACGATGTCACAACTCAAGCCATCAAAAGTGCTCAGGGTAGTCGATTCTTCCCTCCGCGCACTTCCCGTCTTGTTTCCAGCACGCTGCAGCAGCTTAACCAGTCCGACCCAGTCCTGAACCGAATACGCGAGACCGAGAAAGAAAAGAAAAGCCCGGTTCTTCCTTTGCTCCCCGTTGAGCGCATTTCGCGCGACGAGGCGACGAACTTCCTTGCACGCTACTCGCTGACGAAGATGCCGCCGCAAGTATGCGCGGGCAGGACTGAAAGTGTGCAGGTTCGCGTCTACTATCACAAGATGCCGCCATGGTCTCAGCGGCACCAGCCGGCCGCCCACGGGAAAGTGTCTGCTCAGGATCTTAAATGGACAAAGATCGAGGACTTGCGGTGAAGAACCTTCTCGCCCGTGTAGACGCATTAACCATCCGCCCGCTCAGCTTGGTCGGCGTGTCGGGCACGAGAGTACTTCTCGGCTTCGTCGGCTTCATGTTCTACGCGAGTGAATACAGCGACCGACGATACATGTTCGGGCCTGCCGGGGTTCTGTCGTGGGACGTCTTCGTTCAACAGATCCACGAATCGGACACGTTCAGTCTGTACGCGGTCAGCAACTCAACGGTGTGGTTCGAAGTCGTTTTCCACCTGGGGATGCTCGCAGCATTGGCGGTTACTTTCGGCGTTGGCGGACGTCCTGTCCTGCTGATTCACTGGGTTTTCCTCTGGTCGATCTACCAGCGACAGGTGACCATCCTGGACGGGGGAGACAACCTCGCCTATGTCGTCATCCCCATGCTCCTCCTCACGCGCTGTTACAGTCGCTTCTCATTCTCGACCGGTCTGTCCAGAAAAATTGGGTCACGGCTGCCGGAAGCCATTCGAGCCACGGCGACACCCCTCCATAACCTCGGCGTCCTCTCAATCGCCGTACAAATCTGCCTGGTGTACGTCACAAGCGGCCTGTACAAGGTGCAGGGTAAACTCTGGCAGGACGGTACCGCACTCTTCTATGTCATGAGAGTCCCCGAGTTCACCCTACCCGGTGTCTCGGAAGCCGTCTACAACAACGATTTCTTGGTATTTGCCGGAACATATGCAACGGTCATCTTTCTTGTCTATTTCCCTCTAGGGATCCTCGTGCCGAAACTTCGCCCCTGGGCTGCGGTCGCGTCGATCGGCTTTCACGTCTCCATCGCGCTTTTCATGGGACTGACCGGTTTCGCTCTGACCATGGTCGCCTGCGACCTGATCTTCCTGAGCCGTGGCATCTCTGACGCCCTGGCTTGGACCACACGGTTCAGTTCTTCCCTGGCGGCCCGCGCCCGCGCCGGCTTGGGGTGGCCGGAAGAGGACTCTGCTTCCGCACCGCTGACAGAGAATGCGCAGTGACCGCGCCGAGGATCACCGACCGAGGACACGATGGCAGCAAAGGACCACGCCCCCCATCGCCTTGTCCGGCGGTGGGGGGGAGCGATGGCAGGCCTGTTCTGGATCACACCGGAAACCGTCTACCTGGGCGCTCCACCCAGCACTACGCCTTCAGCCGTCACTCTCGGCCCGACAGGCCTGACAATCCTCGGGCCACAGGCCGGCTTCTGGCCCTGGAAGCACATCGCGGGCCTCACGGTCGAGGACGCCCCGACCCGATCGACCATGGCCCGGTCGTTAGCAGCAGCCTTAGCGGTCATCCTCGGACCCCAGAGCCCCACCGAGATGACCGTCCGCCTGGAGACCACGGACGGTTCCAAGCTTGCCGTCCCCGTCCATTCGGCCGCCGCATTCGGGTACACCGTCCGCGAAGTCGACCTGTCCCAGGGCCTTTTAGACCAGATGGTCCGTGGAGAGACGTCGCCCGCATCCTTCACCGAGTGGCTCAGGACCTCTGCTTGCACACGTCCCCTTCGCCCAGCCAAACGAGAGGCACTGCTGCACCACTGGATGGAGAACTCATGACCAGCCGCGACATCAGCCAGACACCACCGGTCCTCGCATATGACGGGGACTGCGGCTTCTGCCAAGCAGCCATCAACCGCATCCGCATGATCGCCGCACCCACACTCGAGGCCGTCCCCTGGCAATTTCTGCCCGCGGAATCAACCGCGCCCCACGTCGAGCGCCTGGACAGGGAAGTACTGCTGCTCCGCGACAGCACCGTCGTGGCAGGCGGGGCGGACGCACTGACCCGCTTCCTCAACTCCTCACCCTCCCGTGCCTACCGCACGGTTGCGGCCATCATCGCGCTCCCCGCGATGCGCACCTGCGCCCGCGCGGTGTACCGCTGCGTGTCACGCAACCGTCACCGCATGCCAGGAAGCACCGCTGCATGTGCCGTGCCACCCCGCAGCAGTTGAAAGCCAGCACGCTCGAGAAAGGCCCGCGGTGCGCCGTATCCCCACCTGTGTCCTGAGCAACGCCGCTCCACCGGCAGTCAGTGACGGCCATGCCGTGGACCGGTTTGTCGAGATCGGCTCGTTCACCAAGGTCATCACGGGCACCGCGCTGACCTGCATGGCCGAGGCCGGGAAGCTCGCGCTCGACGACCCCCTTGAGCGATGGCTTCCGGCGACTCCCAAAACCGGGATCACTCTCCTCCACCTGGCCCAGCACACGTCCGGCCTTCCGCGCCTGCCACCCCGCATCTCGCGTCGAAATCCGTATGCGAAGTTCGATCGTCACACCGTGCACCAGCTGCTGAACCGGCTCGACGCCATCGCCACTCGCCCGCCCGGCCAACGGGAGGAGTACTCCAACCTCGGGTACGCCGTCCTCGGTGAAGCCCTGACCGCTGCGGCCGGCACCACCTATGAGGAGTTGGTGACCAAGTACGTCCTGCGTCCGCTGGACATCACCGAAGTGACCGTAACTCCGGATCCGGGCAGGCAGCTAGTGGCCCGGAGCCGCTTGGGAAGGGCCCGTCAGCCGTGGACCATGCACGGCGCGATCCTCCCTGCGGGGGGCCTGTGGGCCACCCCACGCGCGGCCGCCGAACTGGTCATACGACTCCTCGTGGAACGCAGGTTGGGCGATCCCGCGCCGTCCTGGCAGACGGCAGGTACCCTGCGCTGGCACAATGGCGCCACGCGCGACGCCACGCTGTTCGCCGGAGCTATGGACGACGGTCGCTGGGTCATGATCCACCGCCTCGGCGGAACACCCGAGGAAACGGACCAGGCTGGCATTGAGGTGCTAAGGCGAAGCCGTAAGGCTCTCTGACGACACTGGAACGAATGCGCACTCTGCGTCGACCAGGATGTCGCCCTGCTTGGCGGGCCTCGCCGACGAGACATCGCCTCCCGTTACTCGGGTTTGACCGGTCAGCGCGATCCGCCAGCGTCATTGCGCTCCGTCTCGTCCGCTATGGAATGGCGAGCGGAGTCAGGCTTATGAGCATCAGGGGTGGCTTGGTGTCCGTGGAGCCGATAGACCATTTCGTCGGGTGCGCGGAGCATGCGCGCCTGCCTCCAGGCCGCGTCGTAGGAGAGGGGTGTCTTGCTGCGCCGCTGTAACAGCAGCGCATGGACACTGGTCAGAGGGGAGAGCACAGCTCTCCAGAGGACAATGGGTCGCATCCATTTCCCACCTGCGCGCAGAAGGCGTCGACGCGAACGGCCACCCGCTGCCCTTCGACCGCACCTTCATCTACCCCTACGCCTTCCGCCACTCCTACGCCCAGCGCCACGCCGACGCCGGTACCCCCGTCGACGTCCTGCGTGAACTCATGGACCACAAGTCCATCGCCATGACCCAGCGCTACTACCAGGTCTCCCTGAAGCGAAAGCGCGCCGCCGTCACCACCCTCAGTGCCCACGTCGTCGACCGCCGCGGCCAGGCGGCCCCCACCTCCGCCACCGCCTACGAACTCCGCTCCGTCGCCGTCCCTTATGGCGGCTGCACCGAACCCAGCAACGTCAAAGCCGGCGGCAGCTCCTGCCCTATCCGCTTCCAGTGCGCCGGCTGCGGCTTCTACCGCCCCGACCCCTCCTACCTGCCCGCCATCGAGCAACACATCAACGAACTGCGCGCCGACCGCGAAACCGCCCTGGCCATGGACGCCGCCGAGTTCATCACCACCGCCCTCACCACCCAGATCACCGCCTTCGAACAAGTCGTCACTCGCATGCACAGGTACCTGACCGCCATGCCGGCCGACGAACGCGCCGAACTCGAAGACGCCAGCACCGTCCTGCGCCGAGCCAGAGCCGGAGCGCCCCGGCCCCTTCTGCCCCTGACCGTCGTCAACCGCACCCCCGACCAAGCACCTTGAATCCCCAAGGCAACCCCGCCTCCCTCGCTCAGGCCCGTGCCCGCATCAGCGCCGACAAGCGCCAGCGCGCCCTCGACGCCATCACCACCCTCGAACGCGACGACCACCCCGTCCCCCACCCACCGTCGCCCGCACCGCAGGCGTCTCCACCTGGTGTGAGTGGGCGTGCTGGTGGCGTTGGGTGGGTGTCAGCCGGGCGGGGGTGGTGGGTGCCTGGTCCGGGTGCTCGTGTGCGGGTGGTTTCGCTGCCATGGGGTGACCAAGCTGCTGCTGTTTTCTGACCCGTTTGGGTTAGGTCGGCTGTCGTGGGGGTGGCTGTTCCTATGGGGCCAGGGGTGTGGGGGTGGGTTCACGCGGGGGCGTCAGGGGTGGTGGGCGTGGGTTGGTGTTGTCA
The DNA here is from genome assembly GCF_033792105.1 of Streptomyces sp. WI03-4A. Classification (NCBI taxonomy): domain Bacteria; kingdom Bacillati; phylum Actinomycetota; class Actinomycetes; order Kitasatosporales; family Streptomycetaceae; genus Streptomyces; species Streptomyces sp. WI03-4A. The sequence goes on along the minus strand of NZ_JARAUO010000008.1, from coordinate 8,212 downwards.
GCCGGGTCGGCGGTCGCGGAGTGCTTGCAGGATGTCGGTCTGGTGTTGGTCGGTGGGGGGTGGGGCGTCGGGGGAGTTGTCGAGGAGGGGTGTGAGGCGGGTGTAGAGGTCGTCGTGGGTGAACATGGCGTCGAGGCCATCCCAGGTGTCGTTGTCGATGAGGGGGAACGGGAACTGCCGGGGGGCGATGAGTGCGGCCAGGAGCGGCAGGAGTTCCCATCCGTGGTTGAGGCGGTCGCGTAGCCAGGTGCGGATGCCGGCGGGGTCGGTGTGTCGCCACATCCAGGGCAAGGACTTCCTGTCGGCCATCGTCACCACCGCACTCGGCGCGATGGGCGTGACGGTCAAAGACCTGCCCGCTTACAGCCCGCATCTGAAAGGCACGGTGGAAAGCCTCAACCGGGCCGCGGACCGGATGCTGTTCGCCGCCCTGCCCGGCTACACCGCCGGGCCCACCGGGCCTCGCTCGGAACGGCGCGGGCGTAGCGCGGGGGCAGTGTCCGCCCTGTCGTTCCAGGACTTCACCGCGGAGGTCCTGGAGTGGACGAACTGGTGGAACACCGCGCACCGCCCGAAATCCCTGTCAGGCCGTACACCGCTTCAGGCGTGGCAGGCCGATCCGACACCTGTCACCGACATCCCGGCCGCTGACCTGTGGGCCTTCACCCTCGAGGACGACGGCCGGCCCCGGAAGCTGACCAGCCACGGCGTGAGCTGGCGCGGCCGCACCTACGTCGCCGCGTGGATGACCGGTCAGGCCGGCCGCGAAGTCCGCGTGCGCTACATGCCGCACCACGACCACGAGATCGAGGTCTGCGACGCCCGCGGCCGCCACCTCGGCCCGGCGCACCTCGCGGACGCGGCCACCCCCGAGCAGCTGCAGGCGCTACGCGAGGCACGCTCGGAGCGCGCCCGGCGCCTGCGCTCCGACGCGAAGGCCGCCGAACGCCTGCGCCGCCAGCGATTCGCCCCCACCACCAGCGCGGAGCCCGCCCAGCGGCTGGGAGCCATCACGGCCGCCCAGGCCGAGCGTGAACTTGCCGCCGCCGACTACACCGACGCCGCACGGCTGGCACTGCCCGACCTGATCCCGCCCGCCGCGCCCCCGGCCGACTGGCGCACCCCACCCGCCCTTGCGGCCGGCGCAGCGCCACCCCCGCCCGCCCCCACTCCAGCCGACCCGTCGGCGGACGTTGTGCCGAAGCCCGGCTCCCGACCCGCAGGAGACGCCTTGTGACCGCGGCCACCTACCAGTACGTCGACCTGCCCGATGCCTCCGTGGTCACCACCCGCGCCCTGCTCACGGCCCGGGAGAACATCACCGACACGGTCGCTGCGCGCGCGATGATGTGCATCCATGGCGGCGCCGGCTTCGGCAAGACCCTCGCCGTCAACACCTGCCTGCGCGCACTCGAGCCCCGCGAGGACGTCCGCAAGATCACCTTCCGGGCTAGGCCCACCGCCCGCGCGGTGCGCTACGAACTGTTCACCGCGCTCGATCTGGCCGGCGAGCCACCGCGTCACCCCAGCGAGTTCGACCGCCTGCTGAAGACGGCTCTGGCTGAACGCCCCCGTACCTTCCTCGTCGATGAGGCCCAGTGGCTCAACGGGGAGGCGTTCGAATACTTCCGCTACCTCTGGGACGAGCCTTCCACCCAGCTCGCGATCATTTTCGTCGGTGGCGCGGGCTGCCACACCGTGCTGCGCCGCGAACCGATGCTGTCCTCCCGTGTCTTCATCTGGCAGCAGTTCACCCGCCTCACACCCGGTGAGGTCCTCGAGGTGATCCCGCTGTTCCATCCGGTCTGGGCCGACGCCGACCCCGAGGACATCGCCTTCGCCGACCAACATGCCGCGCACGGCAACTTCCGCGCATGGGCGAGACTGACCGCCCACACCCGCACCGCACTAGCCCGTACGGGACGTGCACGTGTCGACCAGGAGATGCTGCGCTGGGCCTTCAGCCGCCTGGGCGCCTCAGCATAGGAACGACCGCCAGTGAGGGGCGCGGAGAAAGACGAGGAGTCGGCGGTCGGCGGTTGGGGGACGGTCGTCGAGGACGATGGTCGTTCGTCCGCGGCACTCTTACTCGCCCCGGATTCGGCTGTGGGGGTCATGGCGGTGTAGCGGGTGGGGGGTTGGCCACGTTCGTGGGCGTCGATGTCGGTTCGCCCACTGCAGACGGGGCAAGGGGCGAAGCCTGTACTCGCTCGAGGTAGGCAAGCGCGGTGCTGATGTCGGTGGCCCCGCTCAGGAGTCTGTCTTCCTGCCTGCATCTCATCGAAGCCGTGCGGTAGCGGGAGATCCCGGCAAGTACCTCGTTGAAGATCCGTGCCAGGGCGATGAGCACCGGGGGGAGCGCGATGGTGAGCGCGAGCCAGAGAGGGGCCTTGCTCAGCGCTGTCAGGCTGGCAGCGGCGATGGTGAGAACGTCGTGGACGCGGGGTGTCGTCATGGGCTGGCTCCAGGAGGCGAGGCGGTGAGCGTGGGCAAGCAGGGGCGGGCAGCAGGAGGCGTGGCGGTGCGGCGTGATTGACGGGACTGTGCCGAACACGGTCGCTAGTGGCGCAGGCCCGCTGTACACGGGGAGCGGACCGCCGTCGCACCCTGAGTCGAGCGAGTCGAATGCCCGACAGCAGCAGATGGGCCGTGTGTTACACCGCCACCGCCCAAGCCGCGCAACCCGCGGAGGCCCGGGCCAGAGCCTGGGCCTCCGCCGACGTATGGGGTATGTCGTAATGCCGGGCGTCTGTGACGCTCGGCCGTGGAGCTTGTTGCGCTACTTGACCGCAGTGATCAGCACGCCGAGGAGGGCCACGCCGATCGTCAGCGTGCCCGCGAAGGCGAGGGCAGCACGGCTGACGGCGTCGGGCACCGCAGCGCCGGTCCGCCGGGCCAGGCCGAAGCCGATGATGCTTACGAGAACCGAGGCCAGTACCAGGACCAGCACGGTGAGCATCAGGAACAACACGTCATGCGTGGTCACGCGGCACTCCGCTGGCTCGTGCGATCGCCGTCGACGTGCAGCGGCGCCGGGATCCAGATCCGGCGCTCGCGGGCCGCCTCATAGAGGACCGTGCGGAAGCGTGACCGGCGGTTGCGCACGGCGCCGACCGTCGACCTGAGCTTCTCGGCGATCTCGCTGTCCGCGTAGCCCTCGAACGTCAGGCGCACCACGGCCTGCGTCTCGGCCGGCTGAGCGTCGAGCAGCTCCATGAACGGCCCCGTGAACAGCACGACCTCGGGCTCCGCGAGGTGCGGCAGCGCGGGACGCAGACGGAAGAACGCCTCCGGGTCCAGCAGGGCGGCCTCCTGCTCCGCCAGCCGCGCCCGCTGCTTGGCCCACTTCAGGTAGGCGCGACGGAACTCCAAGATGCACAGCCCGATGAAGTACGACGTCAGGCATCCGGGACCCTTCGGCCCCCGATACTCGGGGTTCCAGCCGCCGCCCATCAGCGCCTTGAGGCGGAACTTCCGCAGCGCCGGCAGCACGATGTCGACGAGCAGCTCGTCCCGCTCCAGGCCGCTGGTGCGCAGCAGGTCCCTGTGGTCAGGGGGCACGAAGAAGACGATCTGGCGGTCGGTGAACCACTTCACGGACAGCTGGATGAGCAGGCCCGTGCGCAGCATGCCCCGCAGCGCCGGCCAGGCCTCACGACACAGCCGGTCCTCGAACGTCTTGTAGACCGGGCCCTCGAAGCCGTGTACGGCCAGCCCTTCCACCACCGCGACGTCACGCGCGATGCGCGCCGTACGCGGTTCCGGAAGGATGTCGTCCAGGACCTCAGCGGCTGATATCTCGTTTCTCATGCAGCCCTCCCCGTCTTGAACTGCCCTTCCGAGCCGTCAGTTTCAACTCGCGCGCGCGAGGAACAGAGATCTGGTTGTACGCGCTCGTTAGCTTCTATGCGGGCTGAAAGTGCGAACGTCACACGAGCGAGCAAAAAACTTTCGGACGAGGCGAAAAAGTTGAGCCCGCACGTGAATTGGTGCGGGCTCAAATGCTTCTGCCGGACGGTGCAATGCCCCACTGAGCAGCAGCAATGCACCGGACGCACACCGAGGTTCATGCTGCGGGAACCGGGCCTGCGGACGACCCGGCCCGGCAGCTACCAGCGCATGCCAAAGGCTTCGAGGACAGGCCGGCCCTGCAGAACCGCTGCTCTGTGTGGGGTGCGGCCCGGGTGGGTTGTAGGTAGTCCTAGCGCGTAAAGACTCGGCGACACGCCACAGCCCCACGGCCTCCTCCCCGCCGCACATGCCGACCAGGAGCTGCCGTCCGGCCGCGTTCAGCAGCACCTCGGCGTCAGCCCGCGCGCCGCCGCCCTCGTGCCCAGGCGGGTGATTGCGCCACTTCCAGCAGGACCTAGCGGCTGGTGATGCGGAAGATCAGTGACGAAGTCGTCTTGCTAGCCGGCCCACCGAGAACACCACCCTCAAGCAGCAAGTACGACAGCTCACCCAGGCCAAACAGCACGTAGAAGAGCGCCTGGCCAGCGCACGCCAGAACAACCGCTTCCTCGACAAACGCACCGCGGACCTCGAAGCCCAGCTCGCCCCGTACCTCACTGCCCCGCATCCGCCAGCCCCGTGGACCACAGGCTGAGCACCCCGAGCGCCCGCTCCGTACGCCCTTCGTACGCTATATGTACGCTTCACGGGCGGCTAGGCGGTGCGGCCGCTGCGCCTGGGCGGTCGAGCCGTTCGCATCAGGTCCAGCGCATGCCGATGGCGGACAGTTGCTCGACCCGCTCGGGCGACAGGGATGCGGCTCTGGAGCGCTGGTTCCCGACCCATGCTCCTAGTCGCAGGTGGTGTTCTTCCGTCTCCGCGTTCTCGTCGTCGTGGCCGCCGTCTTGGTCGCCGCCGATCACGAGGGTCTCGACGTGGCTCCTCGGGACTCTTAGGTGTCCTTCGCGCTCGTAGAACTGTCGGGCGGCCGTGTAGTTGAGGGCCCATTTGTCGGCTTGGCTGCGTCGTGGATTGGGTTTCTCGTCCTCCGCTGCGAGTGTGATGCCGAGGATGTGTTCCAGCATCCATTGCTGGGCGCTGGTGAGTTTGTCGTAGCTGAGTCGCTGTGCGTGTATCCATCGGCCGAGGTCTTCGCCCTGGCGTACGACCTCGCCGGGCTGGGTGGGGAGGGTGCCGCCGGCTTGGAGGTGGTGTCGGGTGAGGTGGAAGCAGCGTTGCCAATCGACGGGCCAGGCGGGGCACCAGGCGGGGTCGATGTCGTCCAGCTGCTCGCGCCGCTCGTCCGGCAGTGCACCGGCCGCCGACTGAACGGGCAGCCCTTCAGCTCGCCGTTGCTGGATCTCGGCCGCCTTGCGGGCGGCGGCCCGCTGGTTCTTCAGCCAGATGCCCACCCTGTAGCCCTGGTAGGTGGCGTCCAGCGGCGCAAGGAGGTGCCCGTTCTCCTCGGCCCACCCACGCGCGGCGGCGAGTCCTTCCTCCCAGGCGATGTCGTAGTGCGACCAGGCCATGCCCAGTTCTTCCAGCTGCCGGACGCGGTCTTCGTCCATGTCGCCGCGGGTGTAGAACCTTCTGGCGTCGGCGATCCATTGCCCGAGGGGGAAGTCGGCGAGTGAGGCTGGCCAAGTCTCACCTTCCGCTTTGGGCCTAGGGGCCTGCTGGCCCTCGCCTGGCGCCTTGGCCGGTGTGGCTGGCTGCCCCTCGGGGACGCGGTAGGTGAAGGGGACGCGGAGGTCGCCGTGGCGCTGGTGGTAGAGGGTGGCGGCTTCGATGCCGCGGCGCCAGTGGGCGTGTTCGGGGTGGAGGACGCGGAGGTTGATGAAGGCGGCCAGCTGTGCGGGGTCGCGTGGGGTGGAGAACTTCAGCAGGTCCCGGGCCGGCATCGACAGCCGTCCCTGCCCGTCGACGTCCAGCCCGTCGGCGTCCGGGCTCTCCCCGGCCTTGTCGTTCCCTTCTCCGGAGCGGGTCTGGACGCCTCTGACACGGCTGCGTGCTTGCGGTTCGGCGAGTGCTTCCACGACGCGGGCGTCGTGCGCCCGGAGGGCTTCCAAAAGCCTTGCCAACCCGCCGAACGCCCGGGAGGTGAGCATGTTGTCGGCGGTCTCGCCGGGCCCGAGCAGGACGGGTACGACGAGCGAGGCGACCTTGCCCTCACGGGGGCGGATGCGCAGGGCGCGGCCGACGGCTTGGACGAGGTCGGGCATGGAGCCGCGGACGTCGGCGAAGTACACGGAGTCGCAGCGGGAGGTATCGATGCCTTCGCCGAGCACCCGGACGGAGCCGAGGAACGTCTTCTCCACGACGGTGCCGTCAGCGGCGACTCCCTGGGAGAATTCGTGCAGGACTCGGCGCCGGTGGTGGGGCTTGTGCTCGCCGCACAGCCAGTCGGCCCACACGGTACGCGGGTACAGCCGGGGATCAGCGGCGTGCAGCCGGCCGGCCACGCGGGGGAGACCGGCCGCGAAGGCTTCGGCCTCCTTCACCTGGTGGTGAAAGACGAGCGTCCGCCTAAAGCCTTCCTCGGCCGAGGCCTTCACCAGCGCCGTCTGCAGGGCGGCGAGCCGCGCCCCCCGCACCTCGTCCGAGCGGCCCTCCGCACCCAGCAGCTGCGCCGCCTGGAGCTGGCTGTCGGTGATGTCCAGGCACACCACCTGGTACGGCGCGCAGATCCCGCGGTCGATCGCCTCGGACAGCGTCAGCGTGTAACAGCGGCTGCCGAAGGGCGAGTCGGGGGAGTCCTCCATACTCGCGACCAGCTCACCCGGTGCGCCCGGTGCGCTCTCGGTGTCCTCGTCGAGTTGCCACAGCCTCGGGGTGGCGGTCATGTAGAGCCGGCGCAGCGCGGGGATGCGGGTGTTGTCGTGGACGACCGCCCACGGCCTGCCGATCCGGCCCGAAACCCGGTGCGCCTCGTCCACGACGATCAGGTCCCAGCCCGGAAGGCCGGCCTGGTGGGCGCGTTCCAGCGTGCCGAGCCCGAGGGAGGCGTACGTGGCGAACACGGTGACCTTGTCGAACGGCCGCACCCAGGAGACCAGCTCGCCCACGTCCGTGGTGTTGGGAAAAGACGTCTCCTCCCCGCGCAGGGAGGAGACCCCGATCATCGGCCCGATGCGTCCTCCCTCGCGCCAGGCGGCTTCGGTCTGGGCGAGGAGGTCCAGGGAGGGCACGAGGACCAGGACACGGCCCGCACGGAGCTCCTCAGCGCTCCGGGTAGCCACCAAGGTCTTGCCCGATCCGGTGGCCATGATCACCTGGGTCCGCAGGCCCCGCTCGGGCACAGACGATCTTGCAGGCAATTCAAGCGCCCGGAGTACTGCATCCACGGCTTCCCGCTGATGCGGACGGAGTTCCTTCGCAGCCACTACGGTCCAATCCTCCTGCAAGCCGGACGACACTCCTCACCCCGCAACACGGGCAACTAGCCCCGGCTGCCAAGGGACTTGGTCAGCAGCCCATCCGTACAGCACAGGTCCACGTCCTCGACCTGGAGCAAAAATGACCGCCCTCCAGCAGGCCACACACTCCCAGAGGCACGGCCACTCAATTCCAGACTCTATCCTAATCACAAAATGAAGCAGAAGAGCCGAAGAATCAGCACCCAAGCTACGGGTACTCCGCATCCATCGCCGCCCACCCGACCAGGAGAGCCATGACCCACAACACCGACAACACTCAAGGCAACCGGTTCTGCAAGGCCTGCGGCACGCCCGCCGAAGACGGGAAGCTGTGCAACCACTGCGGTGCGGTCCTCGACCTCCCCGACCAGGCCGGACTGATCGAGGATCAGGGAGCCGCGATCCGGCGGGACTTCGAAGGCCGCACTGAACAGCAGCACAAGTGATCCCAGCAGGCCGCGCGGCAGCTCGGCCGGCCCACGCACCACTCCCACCTGATGTGCGACCAAGGGGGGAGGCTGACAGCGCGGCACCCGGCTCCACGGCAGGAGCCCACCCCTTACTGCCGCCAGCCCGGGCCGCGCGGAGCGTGGCCCGATGCCTCGCACGCAGTGCGAGGCACGCGGTTCGCAGCGCAGCGGAGAACCGCCCCAAACCCCGTGCGGAGCACGGGGCCGGCCGCGTAGTGGCCCGCTCCTGGAGCGCAGCGCAAGGAGCGCCAACTCCGCTGCAAAGCAGCGGAGTTGTGCGGGGAGCGCAGCGAGCCGCTCACGCTTCCGCGGAGCGGAAGCGCAACACCCGCGCTGCGCGCGGGTGTTGCGCTTGCATCGCGCGCAGCGCGATGG